>JBGTDH010000120.1:0-3079 GCA_041748435.1 Pirellulales bacterium | reverse complement strand
GGCCAGCTCGGTCCGCCCTGCGCCGACGAGACCGGCCATGCCCACGATCTCTCCGCCCCGCAGCTCGAACTCGATCGGCGCTGTCTGTTGTGCCGTGAGCTTCAGCGATCGCACACGCAACAGCGGCGGCGCGTTCTCTGCCATTGCCGAGGTCGCAGCGCTGCGATGGAAGAACTGCGTCAACTCTCGCCCCACCATCAGCCGCACCAGCGATTCGTGCGTGATTTGCGAACGCTCCAGCTCGCCGGCATTGCGGCCATCCCGCAGCACGGTGACACGATCGGCCAGCTCGCGCACTTCGTTCAGACGGTGCGAGATATACAGAATACTCACGCCGTCCCGCTTCAACTCGCGGATCACCTGATACAGCTTCTCCGTCTCGTGCTGCGTCAGGCTGCTCGTCGGCTCGTCCATAATCAGCACCCGCGATTTCAACGACAGCGCGCGGGCAATCTCCACCATCTGCTGTTGGCCCACCGAGAGATGCGAGACCAAGGCCCGCGGCGATACCTCCAGCCCCAGCCGATCGAGAATCTTACTTGCCATGGCGTACATGCGGCGATCGAGCAACTTCAGAGGTCCACCCCACGTTGTTTCCCGTCCGAGAAAGATGTTGCCCGCCACATCCAGATTCTCGGCCAGATTCAACTCCTGGTGGATCAGCACGATGCCGGCCGCTTCCGCTTCGTGAACGCTCGTCAGGTGGGCCGGTTTGTCTTCGAGCAGAATCTCGCCCGTCTCCGGCCCCTGCACGCCGGCCAGAATCTTCATCAGCGTGCTCTTACCCGCGCCGTTCTCCCCTACGACGGCCAGCACTTCGCCGGCCTCCAGGCGGAGGGTCACATCCGCGAGCGCTTGCACGCCCGGGAAGGATTTGGAGATGTGCTGAGCGTGAAGCAGTGGCATGAGTGAGGGTGACAAGGTGAAAAGGTGACAAGGTGACAAGGTGACAAGGTGACAAGGTGACAAGGTGACAAGGTGACAAGGTGACAAGGTGAGCGTTTCTTCTCACCCCGTCACCCCTCATCGTGTCATCTTGTCATGCCTTTACTTACCGGTCAGCCGACGAAGCTCTGCGTGGAACTCCTCGACGTTGTCCTTTTTGATGACCTTGTGCGGGACAGGCAGCATGCCATCGGCAGGGATGACGCTCTTGTCGCCCCGCGCCAAGGCTGCCAGCAGCCGCACCGATTGATAGCCAAATTCATAGGGCTGCTGCACGATCGTGCAATGGATGTGGCCGTCTTTCACGCCTTGCAGCGTGCCTTCTTCCTCATCGAACGCAATGATCTTCACCTTGCCTTCCTTCTTGGCTTCCTTCACCGCCTGCAGAATCAGCGGCGGATTGTAGGCCCACAGGCCCACCATGCAGGCCACGTCCGGATATTTAACCAGCGCATCTTCCGCGTTGGCTTTGCACTTGGGATGGTCTGCTTCGTCCGTCATGGTCTCCAGGAGCGTGTACTTGCCCAGGACCACGGGACCGGTGCTTCCTTGCAGATCGACCGGCTTGCCCTGAAGCGTGTCGGCCAGACCCTGCCGCCGATCGATGGCATTCTGTGCATCCAGACTGCCGACAAAGATGGCGATCTTGCCCCCTTCGGGCAGAGCTTCGATGAGCATTTCGCCCGCCGCCACACCAGCCTTGTAATTGTGCGTCCCGATGTAGCACAGCCGCTTGCTCCCCTCGGGCAGATCGCTGTCCTGGGTAATCAGCGGCACTTGCTCCGCAATCTGGTTGAGGAATTCCGCCTGATTGACCGCATCCTTGGGACTAATGGCAATTCCCTTCACTCCCTTGGCCATCAGATCTTCGATGATCTCTCGCTGCTCTGCCGCAGTGCCGCGGGGCGGCGTACGAAACTCAACCTCCACGTTGAACTCCTGGGCGGCCTTGTCGGTGCCCGCGTTGGCGATGGCCCAGAAGTCGGACGGGTTGTTGGTGATGAAGGCCACCTTGGGGCGATCACCTCCCGCCGCGCCTTTGCCCGGCTGCATGTACACCGGGGCGCCACCCTTGGTGCAGCAGAGGGAGGTGCAGGCAATCAACAACAGGCCGATCCGAGACGCGGCGGGGCGAAGGCGCATGATCGAGAGCTCCAGAAGAATGGCCAGAGATGCGAGAGACAGCCGTTGATTCTAAATATCGACGATCAGTTCGGCCAGCCAGCCATTGTCCCGCTGCTCCACTTTTAGGGCGTGATACGTAATCGCCTTGACTTCATGATCCAGCACGTGCCGGTCCAAATCGAGCGGCTCCCCGCGGGCAGCCACCGAGACGCCCTCCGCATCGCGCGAGACGACGAACTCGCCGTACAGCAGGCGATCTTTCTCGAAGGCGAACAGCAGCTCGTTGAGCCAATCGAACAGCAGATAGTCCAGCTCCCGCCCCTCGATGCGAAACGCCGCCGACTGCCGCAGCTCGATCGTGGCCGGATCGACAATCAGCGAAGTCAGGCCTCGCCCTGCCTCCGCAAACAGCGTCTCCAAGTCCGGCCCCCGGACGCGCAAGCCCAAATCGGCGGTATGCTCGAACACTTCGTACATGCCATTTTCCTGCACATTGCATTACGCGTGATGAAGTGGACCCCGCAGCCCACTCGACAGTTGCATCGCCAAGCACTGAGTGGCCTATTCGCGTACTCTTGCACGCTCCATTGCACTAATTAGATCACCGGCGGATGCAAGATGCAGAGATCAAGCGAGAAATAGAGTGCGCTGATAAAGGTGGTCCAAGATCCTGCTTGCGCCGATCGTAATTGCGTTTATCGCCGCCTTCAATCTCATTCCTGATCGATGCCGTGCGCAACGCGGGTCTCGAACCACTGCTGGGAGGCATGGAGCATGCCGAGGAAACTGTACGTGCCATGGATCTAAAACAAGGGAGCGCCTACAGCCTGGGCAAAAGCGGCGGGATCAAGCAAGGGCCATTTCTCAATGTGCGGGTCGGGAATGGCGAAGACAACGAGGTGCTTGATCGGCTCGACAATTTTAGTGAACGCCTTCTGGCGTTGATGAAAACCTGAGCAGTTACTGTCGGTTGCAACGACGATGGCATCGGGCAGCCTGGCATCGTATC
>JBGTDH010000119.1:0-5416 GCA_041748435.1 Pirellulales bacterium | reverse complement strand
ATCCCTTCGTGGCCACCGCGCCCGGCGGTATTTTGGTGCCTGGCGGCGTGATTGTGGTGGCACAGGCCGCCAATCCGCCAGTCGATGAGCCGGCCTTTGTGGGCACGCCGGGCACGGTGGGTCGTCCGGCACATCCGGCCGGCTCGTTGGGCAACGGCATCGGCCCTGGCTTCTACCTGCCTTTCGACCGCATCCCGGAATCGTTCCCCAACGGCGATGTGCCGGACTTGGGCGACGCCGTGCCGGCTCTGCTCGACTTTAACGATCTCGTGGCCACCAACCACGTCGACTTCTACACCGCCGAACTGATGTGTCTGCGCCGCTTGAATCGTGTTTGCTTCAAGGGGCACTGTGAGATGATGGGTGGCGTGCGGTTCGCCAGTTTCAGCGAATACTGGAAAGTGGACGCCACGGGCGGCGTGTTGGCCAACAGCACTTGGAGCAACGAAGCCGAGAACCTGGTGGTCGGTCCTCAGATGGCCTTCCGCTGGTTTCGCGATTGCTGCCGCTGGCGGTTCTCGGTGGAGGGGCGGTTCGCCCCGGCCGTCAACTTCCAGGCCGTCCGCCTGCGAAGCACCATCGGCTCCAATCGCACTGCTCTGTTCTTCCAGAACACGGGCAACGAGAGCATGCACGAATACGACTTTGCTCCCGTCGGAGAATTCCGCATGAACTGGGGCTACCAGATCACGCGGGCCATCTCGCTGCGGGCCGGTTACACCGCCATGTATGTCGGCAGCCTGGCCCGACCCAGCAACATGGTCGACTACGAAATCCCGAACCTGCACCTGATCCGGGAAAACTACCTGGATGACGTGTTCATGCAGGGCATCAACTTAGGCTTCGAGGTGAATCGATAGCCCAGTGGTAGCTGAATTCGTGAGAATTCAGAAATCCGGAACTGTCACCAGTTCCGTTACCCTACCAAGCACGATCCTAGGCTGTCAACTGTGCAAGATCGCTTAAGCCCGTGCGGGCGCCGGCCGACGCTTCTTCTTTACCGGCGCGCCCAGATTTCGCAACTCGGTCAACTCGACCGACAAGCGATGGCGCAAGGGACTCTCTGCTCGCAATTCTTCCAGGAGCTCCTCTGCCCGCGTAAGCAGCTCCGGGACGATCTCTGCACCCTTGAACATCCGGCTCCAGCTTCGAGACACTTCTTGTTCGGTAAGCAAGCTGCGACTCCTAGCCGATAAATTTCGGTCCGGGCGCTCGAGTGGGCCCAGGACAGGCTGGCGCCACGTACGCCAGGCATGCGACCCCATTTTTACAGCACTTTGCCTTGACAAGCAAGCGCGAACCGAGCGATGCAGCGCTATCATTTCGATTCGCGACGCAGTCCAAATGAACACTCTCCCCGCTTGCGGCCCGATCTCGCTTCAAGCTTGGGCTTCGAATAACCACGCCCGAACACTTGCACAGCGTTGGCTTTGCGACCGGCCAACGACTTTGCCGCTGCCCCCCCGGCACGACGACTGCCTTGCTCTGCTGGCACAGGACTCGATCGGGTCGAGCCCCTCAAAACTAACCTCCGTTTTTTGGAGATACACCATGTTTGTTCCCAAGCTCTCGCTCGGCGTCGCTCTCTGCGCCGCCCTCTCAGCGCCGCAGGTTCCCACGAGGCCGTCGCTCAAGGCAATCCCGTGGTGATCGATTCCGGCCGCCACGTCACCGGGGTCCAATACGATCCCTGGAACGATCAGCTCACCGTGCAGCGCCACCAGGATTTAGTGCGGGCCAGCGCCTTCGATCCCGCACGCGGTCATGTCGATTCAGGTTCTCTGCAGTATTTGGACCGCTACCTGCGTGACGCCTATGGCCGCCTGTACCGGGAACACGGCTACAAATGGACCAGCTACGGCGTGCTGCACGGAGATCTGACCAAGACCGTCGTGCAGGGCGGTCCGGCCATCCGCGTGGAAGATTCGACCCACGTCCATTACTCCACGCGGCGGCGTCACACGCCGCACGTGCAAGTGCAAGACTCCACGCGGGTGCAGTTTCTGCGCAAGCCGTAGAGCTGACGTGCGGGGCTGGGAATTGGGGGCTGGGGACTGAGTTGCAGTCCCGAGCCCCAGACCCTTTCCCTTGTCCCTATCCCCCAGTCCCTAGCAGGCGCAGGCCAGCAAGTTGCCGCCTGTGCAACCCTTGAGCTCGTCGAAGAAGTTGTCGATCTTCGATCCGGTCTCCACGATATAGCGCAACAAATCGCGGCGTGAGACAATGCCCACCACGCGCCCCTCGCGTATCACCGGAACCCGGCGAATGCGATGCATGATGAACAAGTTGGCCACGGTGGCTAGCAAGGCCGTTTCATCCACGGTCAGCACATCCTTGGTCATAAACTCCTTGACGGGCGCGCTCTTCAGATCCGGGTCGTAGACCACTTCCAGCAGCTGATACTCGCTGATAATGCCGCACAACTTTCCGTCGGCATCGATCACCGGCAGGCCACTCAGCTCGTTGTCAAGCAATAATCGAATCGCCTCTTCAATCGAGGCGTCGGGCCTGGTTGAAATAACCGGTGTCCGCATCGTGTCTTTCACCTGATACATCGCGTAGCCCCTCGCTTTGCAAACAGTTTGTTATTGCCCTGCGAAACTGTAGCCCCCATCGGGACGGATGCAAGCGGCGCCGTTTCGACGCGGGCCGTCGTTGCCGTCGTTTTCGGATTGTTCGCTTCGTTGCACACTGCCTGTTAAACTACTGCACTCCCTATAAACATTACGCCGCTCACTTTCAGGAACTATCGCATGGCCAGGAACTATCGCGTTGCGGTCGTTGGAAGCACGAACAAGGGCAACTACGGCCACGGCATCGATACCGTCTGGCTGGAGCTGCCGCAAACCAAGGTGGTGGCAGTGGCCGACGACGATCCGGCCGGCCGCGCCGCGGCAGCCAAACGTCTGGGCGTCGATCAGGCCTTTGCCGACTATCGGGAGATGCTGGACAAAACCAAGCCCGACATCGTGGCCATTTGTCCCAGGTGGCTGGATCAGCACAAAGACATGGTGCTGGCCGCCGCCCAGCGCGGCATCCACATGTATATGGAGAAGCCCATGTGCCGCACCCTGGCCGAGGCCGACGCCATGGTCGCCGCCTGCGAGAGCAATCAAGTCAAGCTGGCCATGGCCCATCAGACGCGCTACAGCCCCAAAGTCCAGGTGGTGCGGGACCTCATCGGCGCCGGCAAACTCGGGCAGGTGCTCGAGTATCGCGGGCGCGGCAAGGAAGACCGTCGCGGCGGCGGCGAAGACCTGTGGGTGCTGGGCAGCCATGTAATGGACCTGATCCGCAACTTTGGCGACGATCCCGAGTGGTGCTTCGGCCATGTGACGCAGGAGGGCCACCCTATTGGCAAGAGCGACGTTGCCGAAGCGGCGGAAGGCATTGGCCCGCTGGCCGGCGACGCCGTGCAGGCCATGTACGGCATGCCCGACGGCGCGACGGCCTACTTCAGCTCGCATCGCAACAAGGGAGGCACTCCTTCGCGCTTCGGTCTGCAAATCTACGGCTCGCAGGGCATCGTTGAGATTCTCACCGGCCATCTCCCCAGCGTGAAGTTCCTTCCCGATCCCGGCTGGTCCCCCGGCCGCAGCAACAAGCAATGGCTCGATGTCTCGACCGCCGGCGTTGGCGTGGCGGAACCCATGAAGGACGGCGGCCTGGGAGGCGGCAATGTGTTGGCGGTGAAGGATCTGCTCGCCGCAATCGAAGACGATCGTCAACCGGAATCCAGCGTGTACGAAGCCCGCGGCGCCGTCGAGATGATCGTCTCCATCTTCGAGTCGCACCGCCAGGGCGGCCCCGTGAAGTTCCCGCTGAAGAACCGCCAGAACCCGCTGACGATGTTGTCTTGAGTCTCGGATAGACTGCGGCTCGCTTGATTCCCACGTCTCTCATCCCCGAAGGATTGTGTCCATGCCCGCGTTTCCCGAGATCGGCAAGATCGCGTATGAGGGTCCGAAGACGAAGAACCCGCTGGCGTTTCGGCATTACAACGCCGACGAGCTGGTGGAAGGCAAGTCGATGCGGGATCACCTGCGCTTTGGCGTGGCCTATTGGCACACGTTCCGCGGCACGGGGGGCGATCCGTTCGGGCCGGGGACCATGGACCGCCCGTGGGAGGCCGCGCAGGATAGCGTGGAAAATGCGATCAATCGCGTGCGCGTGGCGTTCGAGTTCATCGAGAAGCTCGGCGCGCCGTTC
This sequence comes from Pirellulales bacterium, assembly GCA_041748435.1. Taxonomy (GTDB): domain Bacteria; phylum Planctomycetota; class Planctomycetia; order Pirellulales; family JBGTDH01; genus JBGTDH01. The sequence continues at coordinate 1,207 of JBGTDH010000119.1, read as the reverse complement.
TATTGTTTTCACGATCGGGATGTGGCCCCAGAAGGCAAAACTCTGGCGGAGAGCAACAAGAACTTCGATGCGATTGCCCAAGTGCTCAAAGAAGAGCAACAGCGCAGCGGCGTGAAGCTGCTGTGGGGCACGGCCAACCTGTTCAGCAGCCCCCGCTATCTGCACGGCGCCGCCACCAGTTGCAGTGCCGATGCCTTCGCGTATGCCGCGGCCCAGGTGAAGAAGTGCCTGGAGGTGACCAAGGATCTCGGCGGCGTGAACTATGTCTTCTGGGGGGGACGCGAGGGTTATCAGAACCTGCTCAACACCGACATGAAACGCGAGGTCGATCACCTCGCTCGTTTCATGCACATGGCGGTCGATTACGCCAGGGAGATCGGCTTCACCGGCCAGTTCCTGTTCGAGCCCAAGCCCAAGGAGCCGACCAAGCACCAGTACGATTTCGACGCCGCCGCCTGCATCAACTTCCTGCGGGCCTACGGACTGGAGAAGCACATCAAGCTGAACATCGAAACGAACCACGCCACGCTGGCCGGCCACACCATGCAGCACGAGCTGGAATACGCCGGCATGCAGGGTTTTCTGGGCTCGATCGACGCCAACACGGGCGACTTGCTCTTGGGTTGGGACACTGATCAGTTCCCTACCGATATCTATCTCACTTCGCAGTGCATGCTCACTATTCTCAAGTATGGCGGCTTGGCCCCCGGCGGCGTGAACTTCGATGCCAAGGTGCGACGCGAGAGTTTTGAGCCGGTCGATCTGTTCCATGCCCACATCGGCGGAATGGACGCGTTTGCCCGCGGGCTGAAGATTGCGGCGGCCATTCGGGCCGAGGGCGTGCTGGAGAAGTTCGTCAAGGATCGCTACAGCAGCTACGATAGCGGTGTCGGCGCGGAGATCGAAGGCGGCAAGGCCAGCTTCAAGTCGCTTGAGAAGTACATGCTCGAGAAAGGCGAGATCAGCCCTCAAAAGAGCGGCCGCCAAGAGATGCTGGAGAACTTGATCAACAGCTATCTGTAGCTAGAAACCCGAACGCGTAAGCGAGGGTGCCCCGAGGAGGACGTTCCACGATGGCTGACCGAACGACCTACTCCCCTCGCTTACGCGGCGTGTTGATTTAGTCTAGCGCACCCATTGTTAATTTGGGGGAGGGCGCTAGACTGTGCGAGGCGTTGGGCGATGGAAGTGGACGTTCGGCAAGGAG
>JBGTDH010000118.1:0-6996 GCA_041748435.1 Pirellulales bacterium | reverse complement strand
TTCACTCGAAACTCCTCCATGCGTTCGGGTCCTTGAGAGTTTCACCACCCTCAAATGACCGAAATCGCCGCGGGGTTTCGAGTTTTTTTTTGTCCCCCACGAATCAGCACCTATCCCGGTACGCTGGTTTAAGGACTAGAGAACAGGGCCTTTTTTGATGTGGAGAACCAGCAGTTTTATCTTGGAAAAGCCAACAAGACAATCGAGCGCCGCATTGGAATTGGCGATCCACTTCTCGTCTCATTGGCGGAACTGGTCTGCGCGAATGGCGACGGAAATGCGCAAGCCGCGATTCAAAAGGTCATCCAAGCGCTGCGGGAGCAAAAGAAACTTGGAAAGGGCGACGGCAAAGAAGCAGACTACCGCACCCGCCTCAACCGGGTAGCGACGATGCTCGCCCGCCCGGCGCTCTGCGAGGAGTTTCGTGACGATGATGAAGAACACGCATTCGAGCTCTTCTCGCTGCTGAACAAAGGGGGTACGTCGCTCCAGGCAGGAGATGTAGAGGCTGCGCGACTCGCGTCGGCAGCGACAAGAAAAATCGTGGGGCCAATGCGGGCATTTGCTGCGGAGCGCGAAATGCGTGCTCTAGGTATTAACTTCGTTTTCCTTGTCCGGACCCTTGTAACCGTCCATCGAGGCAACTGCAGCTTTTCAAAACTGCCACGGAAGTGGGCCGATGACACAGGAGAGGTAGAGGCATCTTGGCGAAAGACCGAGCAGGGTCTTCGCGTCGTCGTCGAGTTTCTTCGGAATGATATCGGCTGGCGCACCCGGCGATGGCTCCCGTCGACGATGGCGCTGATTCCAGTCGTCTATCTATTGTCGCAAACGAGCAACGCGAAACTTAACTCGACCGAGCGTGATCTTCTTCGCCGATACCTGCTGATCACGGGCTTGAGAAGCGTGTTTCGGGGAAGTACGGAGACGACCGTGAACGGCTACGTGAATGCCGTTCGCGACACGCGCGGGGACCGCAAGAAGCGTATGCGTGCCCTCTTCGAGAAAACTCCAAAGAACCGTCGCTACAAGATCCGCAAGGAGGATGTGACGGCAGCCAGTGGCCTTTATTCCCCCTTAATGCAAACCTATTACGCCTACCTCTTCTCACTGGACGCGAAGAGTTGGCCGAGCGGTCGGTCCTTGCGAGATATTCTCAGTGAGGGGCTGGCCGGCGATCCTCTGGCGGTGCATCACATCTTCCCAAAGAAGTACATGGCAGATCTCGATACCCCCTTGGATCGGCTAAACACGGCGGCAAATTACGCGATTCTTTCGCAAGCAGACAACGCAAGCCTGAGTGATCTGGGGCCGTTTGATAGCTGGCGCAGTCTTCGTCAGAACCAGCGAGACTGCGCCTCTGTCCAGCTTTGCTTCACCGCTTCCGATAACCTTCTGAAACCACAAGCCTATGCCGAGTTCGTCGCGTTTCGATCCGAGAAGATCGCGGAGCAGTTAAATACATTTCTCGGTCTCGCTTAACAACCGCGTCGCGATGCTGCGTCGTGGATTCGTGAAACCTCAAGAGTCTTTGGCTGCAATTTAAGTTATCAAGGGTCGTTCGCCGAGAGCGGCGACGAGTCGCCGCACCCCGAAAGGACTTCGCCGCACCCCGAAAGGACTTCGCCGCACTCCAAAGGGAATGGCGGCGGCGGGCTGTGTCAGCAAGCGGCGGGTTGGCCCTGCGGCGCGGTGACGACCCGCTCGACGGTCTCAAGAAGCTGATCGAGCCGGAAAGGTTTATAGAGCGTCCACTCGACGGGAAGCCCGGCCTGGCGGGACTTGGGAATGGAGTGCGTGGGATCGTAACCGTAGCCGGTCATCAGGATCAGCGGCACGTGCTTCATCAGATCTTGGAGCTTCAGCAGCAGCTCGTAGCCGCACAGGTCCGGCAGGCGAATATCGGCGATGATCACGTCGTAGCCGCCGGACATGTTCATGTTGCGGACCATGTAAATGGCCTCGGCCGCGTCGTGGGCCGTTTCCACAATGCAGCCGTAACGCTCTAGCAGCGCGTGGGCTGCGCCGCGGACCGATTCGTCGGCATCGGCCACCAGCACTTGCCGGCCCTTGAGACACGCACGCTCGGGCGATTGGGAGGCCTGCGGCAGGGCTTGCGTGGGCACCATGGCCTGACCCACTTTCTGGATCACCTGCTTGATGTCCCGCGCATTGCGCAAGATGCGGTACAGGCGCTCCACCACATCGGGTTCGTGGCCGATGTAACGCTCCATAATATTGACGGCATCGTTCAAGATGTCGTCCACCGGCAGCGCGACGGCGCTGTGGATGGCCTCCACGCTGGCCACGGCGGCGCTCAGCTTTTCGGCGTTGAGCAACTCCAGCGTGTTGAGGGCCACCGCCACATCGCGAGAGAAGATTTCCAGGAACTGCAGGTCGCTCTCGTTAAAAGCCCGCGCTTCGGGGCTTTCCACGTTGAATGTGCCGATGACGTCATCGTGCAAGACCAGCGGCACCGTGAGCGAGCTTTTGGCGCCTTCGACACCTTGAATATAAAGCGGGTCTTCGGTCGTGTCTTCGCACAGGTAGCTCTTGCCCGTGGCGGCCACAAACCCGGTTACGCCGTTGCTCTGGGGTTGGGCGTAGAGCACGCGTTGCTCGGCCTCGGAATCCATGCCCACGGCCAGCAACGGCTCCAGGCGGCTTGTCTGGCGATCGACGAGGCGGATCTCCACCACGTCGAAATGCAGCAGGTCTTTGGTGAAGTGCAGAATGTTCGACTTGAGCAAATCGATGCGCTCGTCGACCGACATTTCCAGCAGCTCATCGGGCGTGAGGTCGGCCAGCTCGACGCCCGCCTGATGGATGGCGGCCAGTTTCTGCTGATGCAGCGCCTCCGAGGTCACGTCCCGCACCGTAACCACCAACTGCCGGGGCGGCGCCTCGGATTCGATCAGGGCTGCGGCATGCACCTGGTAGTAGCGGTTATCTCCGCAGCGGAGCATCGACGCGCTGGGCTTGCCCGCGGCCAGGGCCGTGTGGAAGGGACAGAAATCGGGACCGAGAATCTCGGGGCTGCCCAGGACCGAGTAGAAGTTGGCCCCGATCAGATCGTCCCGCCTCGTCCATTCCTTCAGCCGGCGATTGGCCCACAGGATGGTGTTATCGCTATCCAGCAGCACGGCGGCATCGGCCATGCATTCCAGAATGCGCTGGTGCAGTGCCATCTGATCGTCAGCCGGGAAGACGGAATCGACCTGGGGCGCGGAGACGTACACCGCCTCGAACTCTTCGTGAGCCAAGCGATGCACCACGCCCGTGGGACCGGTCTCCCGGACCACGTCGTAATCGTCAGTCAGCCGAGCCAACGCCGTATCGGCGTGCGGGCTGTTTTCTCCGATCCAAAGGATCTTCGGTTTGGACAAGCCTCGGCGCTCCCTAACAATTCCACCCGTGGCAATTATAAGAGCCAATACGCAAAGGAACAACCGCCGTTGTAACCCGCAACAACCTAACGGCCGGAATCAGACAATTCCATGACCTTGACGTTCCCTGCACTACCGGCGTTACGACCGCTTTGCCCACCACGGCACAAGCCGTGCTTTGCCGCAGCCATCTGAAGTGTTGCCGCGGACGGGCCGATACTTTCTCTGGCGGTTCGCAGGGTAGGCTCGCGTGCGTCTCCAAGGAGGTGGGTCATGTGGCGTTCGTTCTTTTTAGCATCGGGAGTGTATTGCTGCCTGCTGGGCGCCCAGAGCCTCACGGTTGATCGGGCGGTGCTCACCAACAAAGAGTCTCCCTCGAATCGGATTATGGGCATGAATTTTGGCGGCAGCCTGACCAAGAACAAGGAATTCACGCCGCCGGATTGGGCTCCCTGGAGCCTGCTTTCCCTGGGCGCCGTGACGCTGCTCTATTCCTTCACGATTCCCAAGCGGGCCAGCACCGGTTAAGGTACGGTCCCTCCTCGCAGCAATCCTGCCAGGGGTGGCCGGTGCTGGAGCGATCGTCCGATGCAATTCAAGTTGCGACGCGTCCTAATCGCCAGCGGATGTGCCTTGCCGGTCGTCGTGTTGGCACTGTGGATCGCCACGGGCCAACGGCTTCCCCTCCTGGATCGCAACGCGGCCGTTCGCAGCACGACTCCGGCGGCCGAAGACCTGCCCGACCCACCCGATGGTTCGCGACGCACCCTGCGTGGCCACACCGATGGCGTCTACACGCTGGCTCTTCACCCTAATGGCCAACAGATTGCCAGTGGCGGGCGGGACCACCTCGTTCTGCTGTGGGACGTGGTCAGCGGCAAGACCACCGCGACGCTCAAAGGGCACGAAGCGATGGTGCTGCGCGTGGCCTATAGCCCCGATGGTTCGCAACTGGCGTCTGCCAGCGAAGATCAAACCATCCACATCTGGGACACGGCCACTGGCCGGGATTTGCAGACGCTGAAAGGTCATAAAAACTGGGTCTGTGGACTGGCATTCGATCCGCAGGGTCAACGGCTGGCTTCCGCCAGCGCCGATGGGACGATCAAGCTGTGGCAGTCGGGAGCGGAAGTGGCGATGCTGCAAGGTCACATCGATGAGGTGTGGACCGTAACCTTCTCCCCCGACGGCAGCCTCCTGGCCAGCGGCGGCAAGGATCAGCAGGTACGCATCTGGGATGCCATTAGCGGCTCGCAGCTCTCCGCCTGGGAAGGGCATCAGGGAGACATTTACTCGCTAGCCTTTACCCCCGATGGCGTCCGACTGGCATCGGCCAGCCAGGATCGCACGGCTCTGGTGTGGGATGTAGCCTCGGGCGAGACGCTGCTCACGCTCTCCGCGCACGAGGGAGAAGTGTTTGGCGTGGCCTTTGGCGACCTGGGCAAGACGCTGGCCACGGCAGGAGGCGATCACGTTGTCCGCCTGTGGGACCTGATCAACGGCCAGCAAACCGCTCAACTCAAGGGGCATCAGGGAGAAGTCCACTCCGTGCTCTTCGATCATGTTCCAACTCGCTGCATCACCGCCAGCAACGACCACACCGTGCGCATCTGGCAACTGCTGCGGACCGAGTGATTCTCGAAACTCATTTGGCCGTTCTTCGTTCCGTTTCCGGATATAAGCAGAGGGGGAAACTCCCTGTCGGCGTTTCCCTCGCCGGTTGCGCACGTCGTGCGTTCCGGTTTCGCGCTAGGGCTGTGGTATATTAACGAAGTTTGCTGCGCATCCAACTCGTGCCTGATCTCCGGAATACTCCGATGTTTCGTAATACTCTCTGGCCGCTGATGATGGCGTTTGTGGCGGCTGTTGCGGCCACGCCGGCCCAGGCGGCCGATGCAGAGCTGGCCCAGCAGGGCTACGGACTGCTCAAGAAATACTGCTATCGCTGCCATGGCGCCGATTTCAAGGTTCCCGGCCTCAACGTGCTGGATCTCGATACGCTCACGCCCGCTCGCAAAGACGACGATCCCTACCTGACGCTCGGCAACCCGGACAAGTCGCAGCTCTGGCGTCGGGTGGGCATCGATAATGACATGCCCCCGGACGATGCTCCGGACCAGCCCACAGCCGCCGAGAAGGCGTTGCTCCGCGAGTGGATCGCCGCCGGGGCGCCGTTTCCTGTGCGAGACATTCGCGCTTTCCAGAGCGAGCAGGCGATGATGGCCGCCATTCACGCGCACCTCACCAAGTCGCGGACCGCGGACCGCCCGTTTCTTCGCTACTTCACACTGGCCAATCTGTTCAACAATCACACGCAGGTGACCAACGACGAGATGCGGCTCTACCGGGCCGCGCTCTCCAAGCTGATCAATAGCCTGTCGTTCCAGCCGACCCTGGTGATACCCGAGGCCATTGAAGCCGAGGGAACGATCTTTGCCATCGACCTCCGCGATGTGGGCTGGGACCGCAACGACCTGTGGAAGGAAGTGCTGCGGGTCTATCCCTACGGCCTGAAGCACGACCGTGCAGCCGACCGCAGCTTCGCACAGTTGTCCGCCGACGTGTATCGCATGGCGGCCAGCGATCTGCCCCACATCCGCGCCGATTGGTTCATCGCCACGGCCTCGCGGCCGCCGCTGTATCACACCATGCTGGAGCTGCCGGAAGACACCAAGGAGCTGGAGAAGAAGCTCAACGTGAACGTGGACGAAGACTTCCAGCGCAATCGCCTGGCGCGGGCCGGCTTTGCCACCAGCGGCGTCTCGGCTCAGAACCGTCTGGTCGATCGCCACAAGGCGGCCTTCGGCATGTACTGGAAGAGCTACGACTTCAAGACCAACGAGGGAGACGGCAACCTGTTCCGCCGCCCGCTGGGTCCCAAGTTCACGGGCAACGAGTTCGATAGCCTGGCCTTTGTAAGCGACGGCGGCGAGATGATCTTCACTCTGCCCAACGGTTTGCAGGGCTATTTCCTCACCGATGGCGTGGGCAAACGGATCGATTCCGGACCGGTGGAAGTGGTGAGCGATGCCCTGAAGACCTCGGGCACGCCGGCCATTGTCACCGGGCTGTCTTGCATGGCGTGCCATAAGCACGGGCCCGTGCGGTTCAAAGACACGCTCTCTGCCGGCGCGTCTTTGGGGGGAGCAGCCCGCGCCAAGCTGGACGAGCTGATTCCCACGCCCGAGAAGATGGACCGCTTGCTGAGCGAAGATGAAGCCAAGTTCCTCACGGCGCTGGCCACGGCCTGCGGACCGTTCCTGCAAGTGGGGGACGATTCCAGCAAAGACATCCGCGCCTTCCCCGAGCCGGTGGCGGCCATTGCCGCGCAATACACCAAAGACATCACCCCCGAGCAGGCCGCCTTCGATCTGGGCCTGGCCAGCGTCGAGGAGCTCAAGCTGCGCGTGAAAACCAGCTCCGACTTGCGCAACATGGGCTTGGCGCCGCTGGGCAACGGAGAACGGGTGAAACGCGAGACATGGCACTCCCTGCGAGAGTTCCTGTCCCAATTCCAGCGCGCCGCCAACCAGATGGACCTGGGAACGCCGCACCGTGAGTTCTAACAACCGTCTAACACTAACCCGAAGCGTAACGGCGTGTTGATTTA
>JBGTDH010000117.1:0-14328 GCA_041748435.1 Pirellulales bacterium | reverse complement strand
AATGGCTACCGCCAGGTTCGCTCATATTAATGTGCCTGTTTCCAAGGGCCAAACTCGACATGCGTTGAATCGGCCAATATAAAGAAACGGCCCCGTAATGGGAAGCTGTAGGTTCGGCGGCGTCGACACAAATGCCTTCCTAGCGGCGTTTGCTTCAACGCAGTGCAGCGCCCGACGTCAGAAGGATCTGGGAGTTCGAGACAGAATTGCCCAATCGCCCGAAGCCATCATATTGCCACACAACTTGCTTGGTTCGCGGATCCAGTTCCAGCAGCACGGGCTGGCCCATTCCTGCGTGACAGTTGCCAATCACGTAATTGCCGCCAGGTAGAACTTCGAGCGTAGTGACCCACGCCAGCGTGATCTTGGGTAGATCGTGCTGATGAATCTCCCAGGCGATTCGTCCCTGGGGCGTGACCTCCAGCACGCTGTGCCCGTTGCCCGTGCCGATCAGTGTGTTGCCGTTGTCCAGGCGCACGGCCGAGAACACTTTGTTGCCGAAGGCCTCCGGGCCGTGGCCCCCTTTGGGCACTTTGCCGAACAGCGGCACACGGTATTCCCACACGATTTCTCCCGAGGGAGCGTATTCCCGCACAACGCCGTCTGCTTCCTGGCATACCAGATAGTGGCCGCTCGATAGCTTGCGCACCAGTCGCGTGTCGGTATGGGGATGGGGATGCTCCACTTTCAGCTTCATCTCATGGAGCAGCGTGCCATCGCGATCAATCTCGATGATTCTCGCCGGACCGCTTTCCGCAATCATCAGCCGATTCTGCTGAAGCGGCTGAAACGAGTGGACCTCAACCCGCTTGCCTCGATTGCCGTTGCTCGTGGCCGAATCGTAGGACCAGACCACCTGGCGCGTCTTGTAATCGATCTCCACGACTTTTGCCGGTCCTTGTTGCACCAGGAGGTTCCCGCCAGGCAGCACGTGCAGATCGTGAATGCCGCCCCAGGGGATTTCCCACTCCACGCGGCCATCGGCCGCTACAATCTCCAGGCGATTGTTGCCCTGGACCACAAACCGCTGCTGCGATCGGGCAATCTCCTCGCAGCCCCACACCAGCAGGACGGAAAACAAAATCGCATGCAGTTTCATCGTGACACTCCCGCGGCAGATCAAAGGACTCTCACAGCGTAACCGCGGCGGGAAGTCGCTGCGAGAGGCAAGCTGTGCTATTCGATAGCGCCGATGTTACAAACGATGCCCAGGGCCAGCCCGAGAGGTGGCGTTCGCGACTGACGAAGAAGGCATGAAAAGAAACACCCTCCCTGGCAAGTGCCAGAGAGGGCGTTGATGGCGTCCCCGAATGGAGTGCGCAATTCCTACCACTTGTCGGTGCGGAAGGGAGAGGCGGGGAGGCCTTCCTTATTGGAGAGGTTGGGCTCCGCTTCTTGATTCCAGGCGAATCGCACCGCGACAGGCTTGTCGATCGACTGCGACGACACGACGATCTCGTTGCCCTCGATCTTGGCTTCGGCCTCGACGAAGTTCTTATCCTCGCCGGCGATGGTGAACCAGGTGAGCGGCTTGTCGTCGCGCGAGGCCAGGCCGCTGCCCGCGTGGTCGAACGCCAAGCGGATTTTGTTGCCGTCCGCCTTCATCGACTTGTACATCGGCCCGGAATAGACCAGGCCGCTCTCGCCGTAGACCTTGGCCAATGCCCACAGCGCCAGCCGCTTGCCGACATCCTGCTTATTCTTGGGATGGATGTCCTTCACGTCGCTGATATCGACGGTCACGGCCATGCCCGTGTGGGGCACGGCCAGCGTGGCGGCCTGAGCCTCCCAGATGCCGGCCAGATTCGCGGGGTTGCTGTTGCCGTAACGGAACGAGGCCAACTGCACGAAGCCGAAGGGGAGATTCGGCTGTCCCCACACGCTGCGCCAGCCAGAGATCAGGGCCTTCATCTTCTCGTGATAGAGCATTCCTTCGCCGTTGTTGGATTCCCCCTGATACCAGATGGCCCCCTTGATGCCATAGGGAACCAGGGGCGCCACCATGCCGTTGTACAGGGCCAGCGCGGTCTGATGGTTGATCGCGCCCTTGTCGTTCTTTTGCGGGAACTTCTCGAGGTTGTCGGCAATGTTGCTCAAAGCCGGCACCGCCTTAAAGCCTTCCGGCGGCGTCCACGGCTCGATGCGCGTGCCGCCCCAGTTGCAACCGATCAGGCCGATCGGCACATCCAGCTTCTGCTGCAGATTGCGGCCGAAGAAGTAGCCCACCGCGGTGAAATCGGGCACGTTCTCCGGCGTGCAGACCTTCCAGCCGGGGCTGGCGACATCTGTTTGCGGCGTCTCGGCCGGTACGTGCGGAATCTTGATGTGCCGGATCTTGGGATGATTGGCCGCTTGAATCTCCTGTTGCGGATTAGCAGACGCTTTGACGGGCCACTCCATGTTGGATTGCCCGGAGCAGAACCAGACTTCGCCCACCAGCACATTCTCCAGCGTCACCGTGTTGGCGCCGGCGATGGTTACCTTGTGCGGTCCGCCGGCCTTCATCGCCGGGAGCCGAACCATCCACTTGCCGTCTGCATCTGCCTTGGCGGAGGCCTTCGCCTCGCCCAGGGTCACGGTCACTTCCGTGCCGGGAGTATCCCAGCCCCACAGCGGCACGGCCTGGTCTCGCTGCAATACCATGTTGCTGCCAATGACCGCGGGCAGCTTAACAGCGGCTTGCGCCGCACTCGCCAAGAATATAACGGCAATCGCCATTGCCGTCCGCAGTAAGTCCCGTCTCATGTGCTACTCCTGGTAGATGATCGCATCCGCCGGCGCAGCGCCGCGCCGGATCGAAGGGAATAGCATAACCGCCCGCATCGGTAGAGTCACCTGCGGGCGATGTCGGAGGTCAGAGTTGTTTCAGCAACTCGTTGGCCTTGGCTTTGGCGGTGGCCGGCTTGGCTTTGATCTCCGCCAGGCCTTTTTCCAGGATCTCCCCTTTGGCGGCGTCCTTCTCTTTAACACGCGCGACCAGATCGGGAAACGATTCCGCCTCGCTGGTGACGGGCATGCCGCTCGCGTAGTTGCTCAGAATGGACTTGGCCTCCACGAGTGGATCGACGACGGGCGCCTCAATCTTTTCTTCTTTGGGCAACTCTCCGCTGGAACAGCCCACCATCACGATGGGTAACGTCAGCAGTGCCAGAATGATCAGACTTCGCATCACCGAAACCTCGCTGATTAGTTGCCACTCTACAAAGCGCCGAGCGCGGTGCCATCGTTGCGGGCACCCACGCGTTGCCAGATGATAAGACTGATGGAGCTGCTCACAAAGCGGACGGAGCCGTCTCCCAGCACGGCGTTCACACCGCCGGGATGCAGGCTGCGCGCGGGAATGATGCCTTTGCCCCAATCGTGAGCGCCCCCGGGGCAGCAAAGGGCACCGGCCGTGGGATGCTGCCAGTTCGGCGGGGCGGCGGTTCCCAACGTCGAGTGCGCAGCGGCGTACCAGGCCCAGTTTCCACCGTTGTTGCCGCGAAACCCGCCGCCGGACAGGCTGCGTGCGGCAGTGCCGATGGCATCCAATTCGGCCGTGGTTGGGAAGTTCTTGTTTACCACGGCGTCAAAGGGCGCGTCGCCGGCGTAGAAGATATCGTAAGGATACGTGGCCGTGCCGGTATTGCGTCCGCTGCCGCCCAGGAACTCGGAGGCCAAGAGGGTGTTGCTCAGGCCATCGATCACGTCATTCATGGCGCGCTTGTTCTGATAGGCAATCATGCCATTGAAGTTGTTGCCGGCCCACACCACCTCGGTGCGGCTGCCGGTCGACCAGCCGTAGTTGCTTCCTGGCCCGCCCCAACTCAGCGAGCGCGGCGGAGGGTCTTGGGCCGTGGGGCAACGGAACACCGAAAGCTTCTGGGTCATCGGCCCGTTCCAATCGAACGTCCACATGGCGGCATCGCCCACGGCGGGATTGGTTCCGCTCATCGGCTGGCCGGGCTTGGCGGTGAGCGGCACGCGGAACTGCTCGGACAACGCCTCTTGCTCGATGTAGGGCAAGATAAAATAGTGCGCGCTCAGCGCCTCCCAGGTGTTGGTGCCGATCAACTGGAAGTTGTAGGGAAAGATCTTGTTCGTGTCGTGATAGTTCTGAACTCCCAGGCCGAGCTGCTTGAGGTTGTTGTTGCACTGCGTGCGGCGCGAGGCCTCCCGGGCAGCCTGGACTGCGGGCAGCAGCAAAGCAATCAGAATGCCGATAATCGCAATCACAACCAACAGCTCCACCAGCGTGAAACCGGTCCTACGATTCGATTCAGATGCCATCACTGTCTCCCTCCAAAGAATCGCGGCGATGCCGCGTAGTGGCTAACCCCCCATGATTTAACCCACAGACTACCATCTCAGGGTGGATCAAAGCAATAAGCAAGCCGATTGCAAACGGGCCAACACGTCTGCCGAGGGGCGGAGGCCTGACTGTTTCAGTGCGGCCAGATAGTCGGCCGGGTGATTCAAGTTCCGCAGTGTCGCCAGTTCCGGGTCCACGTCGCGCAGCTCATCAGTAGTCGCCACACGCGTCGTTACGCGATCGAACAGGAAGACCGGCCGCAACCGATCCGCGGCCAGCAGGCTCTCCACCTCCGGCAGCACGCTCACGGAGTACAAAGCCGAGAGCGGATGCTGATATCCTTCCGCTTCCGGCACGACAATCTGCCAGCGGCCGTTCTCGGCCAGATCGATGAGCCGTTGCACAAAGCCGGGAACCAGCAGCGGCACATCGCAACTGGTGGCATAGCCGTAGTCCGCACTCCCTTGCAGTGCCTTGAATCCCGCCCGCAAACCCTCCAGTGGCCCGCGGGCATCTTGTTCATCCCGAGCCAGCAACACATCGCCCGGAAGCGACGGCAGCTCTTGATTGGGAGCAGCCACCACCACGATCGGCTGCACCACTTCGCCCAGCAAGCGAACCACGCGCTGCAACAGCAGCTCCTCCCCGAAAGGCAGCCACGCCTTCGGAGTCCCCATGCGGCTACTTTTCCCGCCGCAGAGAATGATGCCGCCTGTTTGCATGACGATGAGGCTGCCTGTTGGATGATTCGGTAGTTATACTCACGCCACCATGCTCACGCTTGTTTATCACGGACAGACGAGCGCTCCGGTGGAAGTGGGAGGCGTTACGCCCACGTTGGCGCGGGGGAAGAGTCCCAACGAAAACGCCGCTTTGAGATTCTATCGCTGATGCATGTGGGCCACGCTTCGCACACTCAGCCTGACCAACACGGAAATCAGCGAGATGGACTGCGCCGTCTACGTGACGCGTTGCCTAACGAACACCAACGTTCGTGGCGGGAAAGAGCTAGTCAATCGCGGCAGAGACGATACCCGAGCAGGCCGCCGAGGATGCTGCCGATCAGTGCGCCTAGACTTGCGGCGATGCCGATGTGACGCACTCCCACGCCGATGATGTCTAGCGAGATCAACCAGATCGGAATCATCAGCAACACCGCCAACAGAACCGCCCCCATCAAGGCGCAGATGGGAATCATGACGGGCAGCCATATCCGGCGTGAAAGCGGAACGCCCGCCGGATCGGGCCACTGCAAAGCGGCCTCCGGGACCAGCACATCGCGTCCGCAACCGGAACACGAGGTGATGCAACCCGCCAACGAAGCGGCCACCTCGTCCTGCCGCTGACAGAAGGGGCAATGGAGTGTCAACACGGCGCTGGCAGTTGGGAGTGACATAGCGGATCGCCGGATTATAGCAGACCAGGCGACGCGACGCGGCCAAGATCTGCATGGTCGCGCAGGCTCGCATTGTCGTTCTGCGAGGGGGGCCGATACAATCGCGGCCATGGCGTACCTGGCCCTGGCCGATTTTCTGGAGATCCTGGAGCGCGAGCGATTGCTGACGCGCGTGGCTGCCGCGGTCGATCCGGATTTGGAGCTGGCGGCGATCTCCCAACGCGTGGCTCGCGAGCAGGGACCATCGCTGCTGTTCACCCAGGTAGCGGGAGCGGAGTTTCCCGTCGCGGTTAACCTACTGCACTCAACCGAGCGCGTGTGCCGGGCGCTGGGTGTCGCGGCACTGTCGGATGTCAGCCGGCGTCTGCAGGAACAATTGCAAGCCGTGCGTCAGGAGAGCTGGTGGGATGCGCTTCGCCCTGCTCCGCAGGCCCGCTGGGTGCCGCGGATGGTGAAGAACGGCGCGTGCCAGCAAGTGGTGCGTTTGGCGAGCGATGTCGATCTCGCCACGCTGCTGCGTATCCGCTGGTGGCCGGAGGAGGCTGCTCTGGCGCTGCCCGCGGCGGTGGCCTTCGTGCAAAGTCCCGATGACGCTTGGCGCAGCGTGGAACTCTGCGGCGTGACGCTGTTGGATCGGCAGCAGTTGTTGCTCGATTGGGAGCCGCATCGCGGACTGGCGCGCCTCTGGCACGAACGGGCCCGGCACGACGCTCAGTTGCCCGTGGCAATCTCTCTCGGAGGGCACCCGGTGGATACCCTGGTGGCAGCGGCCCCGTTAACGGCCGAGACCGACCGCTGGGCGCTTGCCGGCTGGCTGCGTGGTCGCTCGTGCGATCTGGTGCGCTGCCGGACAATTCCGCTCGATGTGCCGGCCGATGCCGAAATCATCGTGGAGGGCTATCTCGATCCTGCCGCGTCCCGCCAGCCGATACCCCGCCGCGCCGAGCTCACCGGGTTTTACAGCGCGCCGGGCGAGGCAGTCGTGATGCAGGTCACGGCGGTGACACATCGCACACAGCCCGTAATGGTGGCCCTAGCGCCGAGTCGTCCTCCGCACGAGGTGACAATCTTGCGTCATGCAATGCTGGAAGCGTTGAAGCCGGCGATCCTGGCACTGGCACCGGGCCTGGTCGATTATCACTTTCCGTGGGCGGGGGGCTGCCGCGACGCAGCCGTGGTGTCGATGGACAAGTCTCGACCCCATCAGGCCCAAGAGTTGGCCGGGGCATTGCGGGCCCTGGAGCCCTGGCTATTCACGCGCTGGCTGGTAGTAGTTGATGCCGACGCCAACGTGTGCGACGAGCGGGAGGTGCAGCGCCGCATCGTCTGCTATGCAGATTCCGGCCCTGACCTGTTTCTGCACGCATCGTTGCGGCCTACACCGCTGACGATTAATGCAACTCGCAAACTGCCTGGAGAGCAGGAGCGCACCCCGGTGGAACTCCAACAGTTGGACCGTGTGAGCCAACAGATCGCGCAACGATGGCCCGAGTACGGCCTGCGGCCAAACGATGCCTGATGACGATGGGCCATAAGACATTGCTAAATATAGCGTTGCGTCGACATGCTGGTCCCTTCTCTAAGAATTATTGGATCCATCTGAAACTCGGCGCGATACCAAAGCGTGCCCGAGGGGTTATACTAATGTCCGCCGTGCCACTTTGGCGCGATTGGCGTTCGGAAGCAACGAGAAGGAAGCAATCATGTTGCTGGCGTATTTGGATCCTGGTTCCGGCAGCATGCTGCTGCAGTTGCTGGTTGGCGGAGTGGCCGGTTTTGGAGTGCTGTTAAAGGTTTACGGCCGCACGCTCTTGGGGCTAGTCCGAAGCTTTGGCGATCGGTTCTAGTCGCTGTTCGACCTGGGGGCACACGCTCCTACAAACGCTCTTCGCACTCTGGCCGGAATGAATCAGAGGTCCTCGGAAGGTGTTGATTTCGATCCCGGGTCGTTCCGGGACCGGACGGGGCGCGTCTTCTTTGCCGAAGGCAAGGTTTACCGCGGACTCAACACCGCCGCCCTCGCACAATGGCAACTTCTGGACGAACGTCGCTTCTTTCGTCAGCTCACCAGCGAGGGCAAGCTGGTCCGGACCGAGCTGTTGCAGTCGCCCGGCACGTTGGGCGAAGACGACCAGCATGTCTGGGAAGCGGTCCTGCAACACGAACGCATCTCGTTCGTCTCGTATGCTTACGAGTGGTCGTTCAGCATGCTGCGCGATGCAGCCCACTTGCAGTTGGAGTTGTTAGCCGCGGCGCTGGCGGAGGAGATGATTCTCAAGGATGCCAGCCCTTACAACATTCAATGGCGCGGCACACAGCCCGTGTTTATCGACATCCCGTCGTTCGTGGCCCACGAGCCCGGCACGCCGTGGACGGGATACCGGCAGTTCTGCCAATTATTCCTGTATCCATTGTTCTGCACCGCTTACAAGGGAATCCCGTTCCATCCCTGGTTGCGGGGAAGCATCGGCGGCATCGAGCCGGAAGATTGCTGGAATTTAATGTCGCTGCGAGACCTGTTTCGTGCGGGCGTGTTCTCCCACGTCTATCTGCATCAGCGCCTACAGGCGCGCTACGGCGCCACCGATCGCAACGTAGGCCACGAGATGCAGCGGGCCGGATTTCATCGTGAGCTGATCCTGGCCAACATCCGCGGACTGCAGAAGATTGTCCGCAAGCTCAAGTGGCGGGCCGAGCAGACCGAGTGGTCCGACTACGACACTGCCAATACGTCTTACCTCGCGGGGGAGCTGGAGCAAAAAGAGGCGTTCGTGCGTGATGTGGCCGCCTCGCGGCGTTGGGATCTGGCCTGGGATCTGGGGGCAAACACGGGTCGCTTCTCTCGCATTGTGGCCCAGCATGCCGATTGCGTGGTGGCCATGGATCGCGACTGCCTGGCCATCGAGCGTCTGTACAATAAACTTCGAACAGAAGGCAACACCACGATCTTGCCGCTGATTATGGATCTGGCCGACCCGAGCGTGGATCGCGGCTGGCGTGGACTGGAGCGCAAGGCGATCACTCATCGCAGCCGGCCGCAACTTACACTCTGCCTGGCATTGGTTCACCATCTGGTCATTACAGCACACATTCCTCTGGCCGACTTTGTTCGCTGGCTGTCCGATCTGCAATCCGAGGTGGTCTTTGAATTCGTCACGCGGGACGATCCCATGGTCCAGCGCCTGCTGCGTTTTCGGGATGAGCAGTTCGTGGAATACGACCTGCCCGTTCTTGAACGCTGCGTGGAACAATGGTTCCACGTACTCAAACGCCACGCCCTCCCCGGCGGCACGCGGGTGATGTATCACCTGCGGCCCCGCGGCGGCTGACCAGACAATCCGGTTACGATCCCTTGGGGCGGTAGTTCCACTCCGGGGTCTGGACGCGCCACAGGCGCGGGCCTACGTCCGATTTAAGGTTGCGCCACAGGGAGAGTTGCAGGACGGTCGTTCGCTGTTGGCCGTTCTCCTCGTAGGTTACGGTGTAGAGGTCTTTCACGAGGTCGTTGCGGCCGTCGGATTCGGAGGACTCGGTCCGCTCGTGCCGGACGCTGGCCGATGTCCCGAGCGTCCGTAACTTTGCCACGGCCGGCGACTTGAGGTAATTCTCCAACTCCGTCTGCATCGCTGTCGTGTGCGCGTACAGGCCCGGCAACTGTTCATCGATCGGCTTGCGATCGGCGGGCATGCTGGCCATTTGATGCGCTTTATGAACATTGCCTTCCAAAATGGCTTGCAACCACTCGCGGCCAAAACGGTTAGCTTCCCGCCGCGCCAGCCAGTGATAGGTCACCGTGCGCAAGGGCGCCCCGATGCCAAACAGAAGGGCTGCGAACAACCCGCACAACGCCGCGTTCCGTCCCACCATGCGTTCGGAACGGGACACGCTCATCAGAGCAAACGCATTCACCGCTACCGCCACTACGGGCACAAACCACATGACCGGGTGCAGCAGCGCCAGAAAAGAGAGCAGCCCCAGCACCAGACCCACTGCGGCCGAAACGCACAGCGGCCGGTAGTCCGGCAATTCGGTAGCGTCGATATCGTTGATGCCGACAAAATCTGTCTGAGACATGGCGCGCAAAGCAATCAGCAAGATGGAGACAAAAAAACCACTCATTGGACCGTACATTGATGCGGGGAGAGTGTCAAGCGGCCGGAATCCCCGCGCGGCATTAGCCTGCTTCTTCGTCGACGATGGAGCGGGTCGCGTCGACGCAGAGCCAACAAACGGCGTCAATCGCCCGGCCCATCGCGACGGCGTCGAACACGGGATGCCAGCTCCAGGGCGTGTAACTCGGGCGCCCGCGCCTATCAACAAACCAACCCGCAAGCGCCGCGGTGGCCATCAGTCTCTTTCTCTCAACTATTTACTGCTATCCGTCCTGATGCGTCATAATTGATTCGCTTTCTTAAGGTTGGGGCGATACACTAGGGGCAGAAAGGCCCGCCCTCCCCTTCCTGAGCTGCCAATCAGCGACGCGGTCGTCCTTCCTTTCACGCGTCCCATTTTCTCGGGAGCGCTTGACCGTACGCTCGGCTGTCTGACATTCTCGTGCGCCTTCGCGCAGTGATGTCGGCTCGGAGATCGTGCGCACGCTCCCTAGCCCAACCAGGAGCACGGCCCATGTTGTCGCATAGAAACCAGGTCCCCGACGAGACTCTGCTGCAGAAGGTCACACAGCAACTCTCCAACCGCGGTTTGCGGTCTCCCTGCAAGATCTCCGTGACTGCCCGCAACGGCGATATCACGTTGTCAGGGACAATTCAGTATCAACACCAACGGATGGCGGCGATGCAGGCGACCCGTTGTGTAACAGGGGTGCGCCGCGTCAACGATCAGATGCAGGTCAAAGTGCAAGTCAAGCAGTGACGTAAACACCCTCGCCTTGCAGCCTACGATCGAAGATCACGGAACGCTAATCGTCAGGCAGCGGTGGTTTCCCCGCCGAGCAATGTCAGCACTTCGCCCGTGATGTAGCTGGAATCTGCCTCCGAGGCAAAGAAGACAAACGCGGGCGCCACTTCTTCCGGTTGGCCCGGACGTTGCATGGGCGTTTTCGCGCCATGCTGAGCAGTTTTCTCGGCACTTGTGCTGGGAATAAAGGGTGTCCAGATCGGCCCCGGAGCCACGCAGTTGACGCGGATTTTGCGATGCACCAGATTCTGGGCGAGCGACTTCGTGAGCGCGTGAATCGCTCCCTTGGTGGCGGCGTAATCCATCAGGCTCTCGTGTCCCCGCAAACCTGTGATCGAGCCGCAGTTGACGATCGCCGCCCCTTCCTTGAGATGCGGCAGCGCGGCCTTGGTCATATAGAAGTAGCCGTAGATGTTGGTCTTGAACGTCTTGTCGAATTGTTCATCACTAATGTCCTCAGGCCGATCTTGCTCTTCCTGATACGCGGCATTGTTGACCAGGATGTCCAAGTGGCCGAAACGCTTGACCGTTTTGGCCACCGCCTGCTGGCAGAACGCTGCATTGGTGACGTCGCCCGGCAACAGCAGGCAGGAGCGACCTTCCTTCTCGACCGCGCCGCGGGTTTCTTCCGCGTCCGACTGCTCCTCGTGCAGATAGATAATCGCCACATCGGCCCCCTCGCGGGCGTACAACACGGCCACCGCCCGGCCAATGCCCGAGTCGCCGCCGGTGATCAATGCCACACGGTCCTTGAGCTTGTCGGCGCCATGGTACAGCGGCGCCTGATAGCGGGGACGAGGAGTCATCTTTGACTCGATCCCCGGTTTCGGCTGCTCCTGCGGCGGCATCGCGCCCTGCGGCTCGTTCTGCATGGTCGGCATCTCAGGCTCCTCAATCGCGGAAGGATAGAGCAAATCGCCTCCGAAGCAGCAAACTGTATGCCACAAGGTCGCATCGACCTGCCGGGCATGCTACAACTCAACAAGTTCAACCCCGAGTTCCCTTTCGCGGTGATTCCATGTTCGTGGCCCGAGTGACTGCCGTCGGTTCGTTGTGGTTGATCCTTTCGTGTGCCGCATGCCACGCTGCGGGTGAAATACGGACCATCGCCGGCACGGGCAACGTGGCCGATGGCGGCAGCGGGGACGCCGCGCTCACGACCAACATCGGCAACCCGTTCGGCGTGGAAATTGGCCCGGACGGCGCGCTGTACATCACGGAAGTGAGCAACCATCGCGTGCGGCGGATGGACCTGAAGACGCATCAACTCTCCACCGTGGCCGGCAATGGGCAGAAAGGCTATTCCGGCGATGGCGGGCCGGCAACCGAGGCCTCCTTGAACGAGCCCTACGAAGTGCGATTCGATCATCAAGGCAACATGTTCTTCGTCGAGATGCAAAACAATCTCATCCGCAAGGTCGATAGATCCGGACGCATCTCGACGGTGGCTGGCACGGGCAAGCCGGGCTACC
The DNA here is from genome assembly GCA_041748435.1 of Pirellulales bacterium. Lineage (GTDB taxonomy): Bacteria > Planctomycetota > Planctomycetia > Pirellulales > JBGTDH01 > JBGTDH01. Next base: position 2,252 of record JBGTDH010000117.1, on the reverse strand, counting down.
GCGGAGATGGCGGGCCCGCACTGGACGCGCAGTTCCGGGCGCCGCACAGCATCGCCCTGGATGGCAAGGGGAGTTTGTACGTGGCCGATCTCGGCAACCATCGCATTCGCCGCATCGATCTGGCGAAAGGAACCATCGAATCGATCGCCGGCAACGGAGAGAAGCAGCTACCCAACGACGGCGAGACGATCCGCGATCTCCCCATTCTCGGCCCGCGGGCTCTGTTCTTCAGCGGCGCCACGCTGTGGATCGCGCTGCGAGAAGGCAACAGCGTCTGGAAGTTGAACATGGCCGCCGGCACGCTGCACCATGTGGCGGGCACGGGCGCCAAGGGGTTTACAGGCGACGGCGGTCCGGCCGCCAAGGCCACGTTCAATGGCCCCAAGGGCATCGCACTGGATGTCGACTCCAAAGGCATTTACGTAGCCGATACAGAGAGCCAAACGATTCGCAGGATCGATGCGGCGACAGGCGTGATTGCCACCATTGCCGGCAGCGGACCGGCGGATCGCGGCTATGGCGGCGACGGCGGACTTGCCACGCAAGCCAAACTCAACCGGCCGCACGGCATCTGTGTGGGCCCGGACGGCGTGGTCTACATCGGCGACAGCGAGAATCATCGCGTGCGCAGCGTCCATCCATAGACTTTGCCGCACGCATCGTTTAGATTAACAGCGGCTGATGCGTTGCTCCGTGGCTCCCCTGCTTCCAAGGAAGTGCGGCCATGCTCTCCTTCTTCGATCCATCCCGTGGTTACGGCCGGCGCGAGTTTCTCCGGATTGGCAGTCTGGCGATGGGCGGTTTATCGCTTCCGGGGCTGCTGGCTCAACAAGCGTGGGCCGGGGCCAAACCTGTCGCGACCGACAAGTCAGTCATCCTGCTGTTCATGCACGGCGGTCCCAGTCAGATCGAGACATTCGATCCGAAGATGGAAGCGCCCGCAGAAATCCGCAGCATGACCGGCGAGGTGGCCACCCGCCTGCCGGGCGTTACGTTCGGCGGGACCTATTCCAAGCTCGCCGCGCTGGCGGATCGCCTTTCGATCGTCCGCTCCTATCAATCGGGAGACGGCAACCACGATATCAAGCCGGTGGTTGGCAAGGACACGTTGCGTGCTAACCTGGGATCGCTGTACTCGCGCGTCGTGGGAACCACGCATCCGCAGACCGGCATGCCCACCAATGCGGCTTTGTTTCCCGCCGCGGTCGATCCGGAGGCCAAGCCCATTACGGAGGCGTTTGGCAAGTTTACCGATACCGGATCCTTGGGCGTGGCCTATGCCCCCTTTGTTCCCGGCGGCGGCGGGCAATTGCAGAAGAACATGACGCTGGAGCTGCCGCGCGATCGACTGGACGGTCGCCGCGGGTTGCTCGCACAGCTGGACGGCATTCGCCGCTCGATCGACGCGTCGGGCACGCTCGAGGGAATCGACTATTTCCAACAGCAGGCTTTCCAGACCATTCTCGGCGGCGTGGCGGAGGCGTTCGATTTGTCGAAGGAAGATCCCCGCACGGTGGCCCGTTACGATACGGCCGGCCTCGTGCGGCCCGACCAGATCAACAAGTCGTTGAATAACTACAGCATGTACGTCGATCACGGCCGCTCGCTAGGCAAGCTGCTGCTCCTGGCGCGCCGATTATGCGAAGCGGGTTGCGGCTTCGTGACCGTAACCACCAACTTCGTGTGGGACAACCATGCCGATGTTAACAACGCCGGCATCGAAGACGGTCAGCGCTACTGCGGCCTGCCGTTCGATCATGCGGTCTCTGCGTTTATGGAAGACCTGCAGGCCCGCGGTCTGAGCGAAAAGATCCTGCTGGTGGCCACGGGGGAGATGGGGCGCACACCGCGGATCAACAAGCGCGGCGGCCGCGATCACTGGGGCGGTCTCACTCCGCTCCTGTTCTCCGGCGGCGGGCTGCAAATGGGCCGCGTCATCGGCCAATCGACGCGCGATGCCGGCGAGCCGCTCACCGAACCGCTGGGCATCAAGAACCTGATCGCCACGATCATGCACACGCTGTTCGACATCGGCGAGCTCCGCGTGCAGCGCGGCCTGCCGACCGACCTGGCCCGCACCCTAACCGAGGGCGAGCCGATTCGCGCGCTGCTCTAGTCCTTAAACCAGCGTACCGGGATAGGTGCTGATTCGTGGGGGACAAAAAAAAAACTCGAAACCCCGCGGCGATTTCGGTCATTTGAGGGTGGTGAAACTCTCAAGGACCCGAACGCATGGAGGAGTTTCGAGTGAA
>JBGTDH010000116.1:0-2002 GCA_041748435.1 Pirellulales bacterium | reverse complement strand
CTTCGGCATCGGCCGCCCCCAGCGAGCCGCGTCGCGGCTCCTTCACGTCGATCAGGTGTACGCCCGCGTCCAGCGCGACCTGCGCTTCCGCGGCATCGCGCACGCTTACCAGCAACCGCGTCATGAAGCCACCTGGGCGTCTTTCAGCGCCCGATGCGCTTCGGCCAATTGCGCGTTCAAGCGATTCACCGTCCGCACGTCCAGCGGCTCGCACCAGGTTCCGCGCAGCGTGATGTAGCCATCACACCATTTTCCCAGCGCCGGCTTAACGTCGCGATGCCGCCAGTCTGCCGCCGTCTCGCTCAGTCGAATCACCACGCTGGAAGTCTCCACGTGCTCGTGCTGTTTGCCGGGCAGCAGGGTCGGCGCTTGCCCCAGCAAGAAACACTCCACAATCTCCAGCGGCACGCGGATTGGCCGTCCGCCCCGCAGATAGACCAGCAATTGTCCGGCCTCGCATGCCAAACGGGGAACTCCCATCTGCCATGCCAGATACAACAACAGCGACGCGCCCACCGCGGCTATCAAGCCGCCGGTTATCCTGGCCGCGGCAAAGTCATAGGCAATCGCTAGGATCGCTCCTGTCAAGGTTAGCAAGCCGGGCGGAATCATTCCCAGAGAAAGCGCACGCTTGTTGGGTCGCAGCCAGGCGTTCATGGGTGCTAGTCTATCACACGACGATGGCTCCTCTGAAGCGGTTGGCCAGTCCGACTTAGCCGACTAGCCCGAACAATTCATGAACTGAGGTTAGCCCGACGCGCAAGCGAGGGATTTTCGGCGTTCTATCTTCCGCGAATCGAGCACCCTCGCCGACGTTTTCCTTAACTCTTGTGCGACCGCGGAACTTTCCCGTACCGCCGCGTCGAACATCCCTCGCTTGCGCGTCGGGCTACGCTGCGCGAAGCCGATTCGAGGAAGCATGAATAATCCGACTTAGGACAGCACCTCGGAGACCACGTTCCCGTGGACATCGGTCAGCCGGCGGTTGATGCCATTGTGATAGAAGGACAGCCGCGTGTGGTCCAGCCCCAACAGGTGCAGGATCGTGGCGTGAAAATCGTGGATCGAAACGACGTGCTCCACCGCCTTGTAGCCCAACTCGTCGGTGGCGCCATACGTGAATGGCGCGCGAACGCCGGCGCCCATGAGCAGCGCCGTGAAGCCCAAAGGGTTATGGTCCCGCCCGGTGGCCCCTTTCTGGAACATCGGCATGCGGCCAAACTCGGTGCAGAACACCACCAGTGTGTCCCGCAGCAGTCCCCGCCGCTTGAGATCCCGCAATAGCGCGGCCGCGGGCTGATCGAGAATCGCCCCGTGGATTTCGTACTGCTCTTTCAGCTTGCGATGCCCATCCCAATTGCCGACGCCTTCGCCCATTGCATAGGCGCCGTTGAAGATCTGCACAAACCGCACGCCGCGCTCCAGAAGCCGCCGCGCCAGCAGGCAATTGCGGGCAAAGCCGGCCTTGATCTTGTTCTGCGCATCGTCGGCCCCGTATTCGGCCAGCACATGGGCCGGCTCGGTCGAGAGATCGGCCACCTCGGGAATGCTCAGTTGCATGCGAGCCGCCAACTCGTAGCTCGCAATGCGGGCCGCCAACTCCGTATCACCGGGGAACTGCTCCAGGTGCGCGGCGTTCAACTTCGACAACAGCCGCCGCGTGGCCTGCGCCTCCGCCGGGGAGATGCCCGTGGGCTGCAAGTTGGCGATCGGCTTCTGGGCATTGAACTGCGTGCCTTGAAACACGGCGGGCAGAAAGCCGGGGCCCCAATTGTTCACGGCCGCCTGCGGCACGCCGCGCGGATCGGGGATGGCCACAAAGGCTGGCAGATTCTGATTCTCCGAGCCCAGCGCGTAAGTAGCCCACGAGCCGATCGAGGGAAAGCCGTCCAGCGTGAAGCCGGTCGACATGCAATTCTCCCCCGGCCCGTGCGTATTGCTCTTGGTTGTGAGCGAATGTAGAAAGCAAAACTCATCGGCCAGGTCGCCCAGGCGCGGGAGC
>JBGTDH010000115.1:0-4474 GCA_041748435.1 Pirellulales bacterium | reverse complement strand
TTCTCTTCGGCCCGTGTGAGCCGCTGATCCCGATGCTGATGTACCCGGCCGCTCGCGGCAGCGCCTGGAGCGTGGCGCTGATCTCGGCGTTGTTTGGACTGGCGACCATTGCCACCATGCTGACGATGGTGCTGGTGATGTGCCTGGGCGCCAACTTCGTGCGGCTGGGACGCCTGGAGCGCTACAGTCATGCACTGGCGGGCCTGGTCGTGCTTTCCTGCGGCCTGGCCATCAAGCTGGGACTCTAGAAGATCGATCCAGCGCGATGAACCGTTTGTTTCCGATTCTCGCTCTCTCGGCGACGCTGTTCCTGGCCGCCACGCTGGTGTTGGGCCTGAACATGGGTGACTTGCGTCAGAACCCAGCGCCCGACGTGATCGCAGCGGCTCGCGTGCATCGATTGTTTGGCATTTTTTCCTCCCTCGGCGTGGTGTTCGTCGACAGCATCGTGGTCACGTACTTCATTGGCACCAGCCGCTGGTGCAAGGAGGTGGCGGAAGCATACAAGTTAGAACGCGATCTGCTCGGCCGGAGCACCATTCTCAAACGCCGCACGTTTCCACTGGCGCTGCTGAGCATGTTCGCCGTCATCGGCATCGTCGCGTTGGGAGGCGCGGCCGATCCCGCGGCCGCGCTGCGATTGCAGCCGGTCGCCGGCTTCACCTGGACGCAGCTTCATCTAGGGGGCGCACTGCTGGGAGTGGCTTTCATCGGCTGGTGCTTCTATCGGCAGTGGATCAACCTCGTTGCGAACCAGGAAGTGATCAACGACGTGCAAGCGGAAGTGCGCCGCATCCGATTGGAGAAAGGTTTGGAAGTCTAACCCGAGTTTCGCCCATGCGCGCTTGCGTTCAACGCGTGTCTTCCGCCAGCGTCACGATCGACAGGCAGATCGTCGGCCAGATCGATCATGGGCTGTTGGTGCTGCTGGGCGTTGCCGTGGATGACACCGATGCCGATGCATTCCAACTCGCGACGAAAATTGCCGGACTGCGAATCTTCGAAGACGACGAAGGCAAGATGAACCGTTCGCTGACGGACGTCGGCGGCGCGATGCTCGTGGTGAGCCAGTTCACGCTGCTGGGCGATTGCCGCAAAGGGCGTCGTCCCAACTTCACGGCCGCCGCGCCCCCGGAGCTGGCGGAGAGACTCTACGAGGCGTTCGTCGATCGCGTGCGAGAAGAGAACATCACGGTGGCCACCGGCCGCTTTCGGCAACACATGCACGTCGCTCTCGTCAACGACGGCCCCGTGACGTTGTGGCTCGATACTCGTGGCTAGCGTCGCGCACTCCGCTCGATGACTCGCGTCGCGGCTAACCGTCGGACTATTTCTGGACCGTGTCTTGCACGCGCTCCGCCATGTTGTGCTCCGCGTGCGGCCGATGCCGTTGCATCCAGCCCTGGTCGTTCCACACCAGCCAGGTGAGCAAACCCAGCTTGGCGTAGGTCGAGAGGTTGGCCCACAGGTCGTCTCCCCAGACCTTGATCGCCGTGCCGAACGATTTCTTCAGCCGCAACCGCCCGCGCTGGAAGTGAATGCTCCACAGCTCATCCAGCACCAAATGCGACATGAAGCCCACGAGGACTGCGCCCGCTTTGTAGTACCGCAGTTGGATGTCTTCGTCATGACAGATCAGGAACGCCGCCTGTCCGAAGATCGCCGCCGCCGGCAGGCTGTGAAACATGCCGCGATGCACGGTGTAATTCTTCAGCAGCCCACCCAGTCCGAAACGGATTGCCAGATAAATGACCGCGCCCGCCAGGACGATCGACTCCGGCGCTAGCTGCAGCTCGCGGAACCGCTCCAACATCAGCATGGGCACGACGGCGGCCGCAAAGGCCAGGCTCTCGCGCAACGGCACGCCGGAATCGCTATCGATGTCCGGCAGCATGCCCGAGACGCTGCACAAACCCGTTGCCAGCGCGGCGGTGGGCAGCGGCACGTTATACAACACGTGGGCGCCCGCGCCGTAGCCGATGCCCAGGACCGTGCTGGTGGTGATGTGCGTCCGGAACCCGGCCATGGTCGCCTCCGTGCCAAATGCGAACTAATCCACGGCGGGACAATAACGGGAATGTCCGAATGACGAAATCCGGATTTCGTCATTCGGGCTTTCTGACTAAGCTTCTGCCCGTTTCATCCTTCATCTTTCCGCCTTCATCCTTCCAGATATGCAGACCTACGACATCATCATGCTGGCGGTGCTGGCTGGCAGCACGCTGTTTGGGTTCGTCAAAGGGATGGCCTGGCAGTTGGCTTCCCTGGCGTCGTTGTTCGTCAGCTACCTTGTGGCCCTGAACTTCAGTCATTTGCTGGCGCCGCACCTGGGCAAACAAGAGCCGCTCAACCGCTTTGCCGCCATGCTGGTGCTGTACCTTGGGACCAGCCTGGCCATCTGGCTGGTTTTCCGCGTGGTGGCCGGCGCCATCGACCGCGTGAAGCTCAAAGAGTTCGATCGCCAGGTCGGCGGCCTGTTTGGCGCGGCCAAGGGCGTGCTGCTCTGCGTCGTGGTGACCTTTTTTGCCGTCAGCCTGTCCGAGGAGATTCGGGAGCACATTCTCTTTTCGCGCTCCGGACACTATATCGCCGTGCTCTTGGACAAAGCCGACGGGGTGATTCCCGAGGACCTGCACGAGGTGCTGGACCCGTACCTCCACAAGCTGGACGAGCAGCTTGACCCACGCTCCGCTCGGCGGCCGGAGGACGACGAAACCGGCGACGTCACGGACTGGCAGCCGCTGGTGGAGGACGCCATTGAAGGGGCAGTGGAAGACGCCGCCCGCCAGCGCTTCGGCAACGGGCGATTCTAGACCATAAAGCCGCGACCGGTGGTCGCGGTGCCGCGGCATACGCTGGCCACGCAAGAACCGCGACCACCGGTCGCGGCTTTATGCGGTTTCCCGGCCTTTTTGCGTTCCCGCAACCGAACATAACAGACATTATCGGACGTTCGGAATCCGTTCCAATTGGGCGGAAAGACCGCGACCAGCGGTCCAGGCTTTATGTGTCCGCCACCGGGTTCTCCAGAAACTGACCCATCCGGCGGAACTTGCCATAGCGCTCGTCCAGCAGTCGATCCATTGGCTTGGCGGTCAGCTCCCGCAGCGTTTTCATCAAGTACAACTTCAATCGCGAGGCCATCTGGTGATGATCCCGATGGGCGCCTCCCAGCGGCTCCTCGATCACGTCGTCCACCACCTTTAGCCGCGCCAAATCCTTGCTCGTGAGCTTCAGCGCGCGGGCGGCCCGTTCCGCATACGTGTGGCTTTTCCACAAAATTCCGGCACAGCCCTCGGGGCTGATCACGCTGTAGTAGGCAAACTCCAGCAAGGCCACCCGGTCGCCAACGCCAATGCCCAGGGCGCCTCCCGAGCCCCCCTCGCCAATCACCACGCATACGATGGGCGTGGGGAGGCGGGACATCTCGAACATCGACTGGGCGATAATCTGTGCCTGCCCGCGCTCCTCGGCCCCGATGCCGGGGTAGGCCCCCGGGGTATCGATAAAACAGATCACCGGCATGTGATACTTGGCGGCCAGCTTCATCTTGGCCAGGGCCTTGCGATAACCCTCCGGATGCGCGCAGCCGAAGTAGCAGGCGTTTCGCTCCTTAAGCGTCTTGCCTTTCTGATGCCCGACCACCAGCACCTTATGCTGATCCAACTTGGCGAAGCCGGTGCGGATGGCCCGATCGTCGCCGAAAGTTTTGTCGCCGTGCAATTCGACGAACTCCTCGAAGCACAAGTCGAGGTAATCGGTCGTCATGGGCCGATCCCGATGACGGGCCACTTGCACCACCTCCCACGGCTCCAACTGGCCGAAGACTTTCTTCGTCAGATCGGCTAGCTCGCGCTTCAGCTTGCGGGCATCGTCGCGAGCCTCGGCGCTGTCGGCCGCGGTGGCGTCCAATTTGGCAATGCGGGCCTCGAGCTCAAAGATCGGCCGCTCGAACGGAAGTTGAAAGTTGCTGGTGCTCACAGATCACTCCGGGGCGGCGCTGTTCTTTGCGGGCAGGGAGCGCGGCGCTTCCTTGAACACTTTGATGGCGCGGAACTCTCGCAGAAATACATCGATCGACTCCGGTCGACCTGCCGCCTTCTTGGACAACATGCGTTGCACCAGCGACGAGAATTCCGGAGTGACATTCCGGTTGCTTACCACGAGCGCCGGCGCGGGACTGCGGAGGTGTTTCGTCAGCAGGTCTTGCGTGTCGGCCCCCGTGTAAGGACATTTCCCGGCGACCATCTCATGCAGACTGCAACCGAAGCTGTAGATATCGGCCCGCGCGTCCAGGGGCTGGCCGCGAATCTGCTCGGGCGACATGTAGCTGCGCGTGCCTTGGATCTTTTGCTTCCCGGCGAACAGCGCGGCCAAGCCCTTCTTGCGTTTCTGGGCGAGCGCAAAATCGATCAGCTTCACCTCGCCGGCAGACGAGGCGAGAAAATTGTCGGGCTTGATATCCCGATGGATC
>JBGTDH010000114.1:0-3747 GCA_041748435.1 Pirellulales bacterium | reverse complement strand
GTAGTTCTTGCTCTCGGCCTGGAACGTTGTAACGGAAGTCGATCTCGCCCAGCGATTCGCCCCGTTCCAGATTACGCGGCGGACGGTAGTCGAACGCAAAGTCCCGCGCCAACTCCCTTAACAAACTCCCTCGCTCCTGGCAGACGTCCTCGATCACGCGGCGCGGCTCCTCGCGGGTTACGCCGCTAATTGTCGGCACGCCGGGCTTGACGATGCCCGCCTTTTCCCATGCGATGGCCGGCAGCGTATCGCCCAACAGCTTCATGTGATCGAAGCTGATGCTGGTGATGACCGCCACACGCGGCGTGCAGACGTTGGTGCTGTCCAGGCGTCCGCCGAGTCCGACTTCCAGCACCGCCGCATCGACCCGCTGCGCCACAAAGTGCAGCAGCGCCATGGCCGTATTGATCTCGAAGTACGTCGGCCCCGGCGGCGAGTGGGGCGACGCCGGCACGGCATCCATCGCCTCGACCGCCGGCCGAATGCGGCGCAGCAGATCGACCAGCTCCGCCTGAGTGATGCACTGGCCATCGACCTGCACGCGTTCCTCTAAACGCTCCAAATGCGGCGAGCTGAACAGTCCCGTCCGGTAGCCGGCGGCAGACAGCGCGGCGGCGATCATGGCGCTCGTCGAGCCTTTGCCTTTCGTGCCGGTCACATGCACGATCGGAAGGACCGCTTGCGGATTGCCGAGCCGCTCGAGCAGCTCCACCATCCGATCGAGCTTGAAGTCCCGCGCGCCGTAGGGAAACGTCGTCGAGCGCTCGTAATCGATGCGCCCAAACAAGAACGCCAGGGCTTCTTCGTAAGCAGATGTGGCGGTCAGCGGCATGCAGGGTAGTCTACCCAAAGAAGGATGAAGGATGAAGGATGAAGGATGAACAAATCGGGTTAGCCGCGACGCGCAGTCTTCGGAGCGGAGCGTAAGCAAGGAGGAAGGATGCCGGTCGATCCTGCATCTTGTATCTTGCATCCTGTATCCTGCATCTTCTGCATCACACACCTTGCAAGGGTCGGTACGTGCAACTCGATCTTCAGGGCCAGACGGCCGTTGTGGTGGGCGCCGCTCAAGGCATTGGCGCGGCAATTGCCCGCGAGTTCGCGCACGAGGGGGCCGCGGTGGCCCTGCTGGATCGTGATCCGCACGTGGCGGAAACGGCGACGCAGATCGCCGCCGAGTGTAGAGCATCCACACTGCCGCTGGTGGCCGATGTCACCGAGTACGCTGCGATCCAGGCCGCGGCACAGACGATTAACTCGCAGTTCGGCCGCACCGATCACATTGTGCATGCCGCCGCCTGTGGGTCGGGCAAGTTCGGCTTTCCGTTCTGGAATTTGGAACCGGCCGATTGGCCGCGCGTGCTCGAGGTGAATATCGTGGGCGCCGTGAACGCGGCGCACGCCTTTGTGCCCTACCTGCGCGACGCCAGACGCGGGACGATGCTGTTCCTCTCTTCGGTTGCGGGCCAGATCGGCTCGCAAACCGATCCGCCCTACAGCGCCAGCAAAGCCGCGCTCATTAATTTCGCGCAGTGCGCCGCCAAAGACCTCGCGCCTTATGGCGTGCGTGTCAACACGCTCTGTCCCGGCATGGTGAAGACGGCCGTTAATCAAGCCGTGTGGGAAGCGTGGGCCCGGCAGCAACCGCCCGAATCGCGGCTGTCCTACGAAGACTGGGCCGACGATAAAGTCCGCCGCGTGGTGCCGTTGGGCCGCTGGCAAACGCCCGAAGACATCGCCGCCCTGGCCGTGTTCCTCGCATCCGCACGAGCCCACAACATCACCGGCCAGACCATCAATGTCGACGGCGGCTTCGTGATGCACTGGTGAAGGGTGACAAGTTGACACCTCCGTTTCATCCTTCATCCTTCATCCTTCATCCTTTCTTCCGTTTGACCACTCGCAACGGGCACCGCTAGAATCGGCCACGTTCTGAGAACAGGCGCCGCGCACCAGATCCTGGAAGTCGTCCGGCCCAATGCCACAGATCTTCCACCCCAGCACCAACACCTTTGCCAAGGCCACCATCTTTGGCGCGGTGTTCGTTGTTGCCGGCATCGCCTGGGCAGGCAGTGTCTTCGTGCGATCCGGCTATGTGACGCACGTCGATGTCGTGCGCGATCAGCCGGTTCCGTTCAGCCACGATCATCATGTCTCCGGCCTGGGCCTGGATTGCCGCTACTGTCACGCCACGGTCGAGCGATCGTCCTTCGCCGGCATGCCGGCCACCGAAGTTTGCATGGGCTGCCACTCGCAGGTCTGGCGAGACAGCCCGATGCTGGCCCCAGTGCGCGAAAGCCTGCGAACCGGCAAGCCGCTGGCGTGGACGCGCGTGACCGATCTGCCGGACTTCGTGTACTTCGATCACAGCATCCATGTGGCCAAAGGCATCGCTTGCCAGAGTTGCCACGGCCGCGTCGATCAGATGCCCCTGATGCGCAAAGCCCACGCCATGCACATGGAGTGGTGCCTGGAGTGTCATCGGCATCCGGAGAATAACATGCGCCGCAAGGACGCGGTCTTCCAATTCTTGGATGCCGCAGAGCGGGCCGAGGTGCAAACGATCGGAGAGAGCCTGGTCCAGCAGCACGGCGTGAAAATTAAGCAACTCACCAATTGCTCCGTATGCCACCGATGAACGCCGACACCGAAACAACGATCGACCTCGATGCCCTCCGCACGCGACTGGCCGCAGCCACGGGCGATGTGTTCTGGCGCAGCTTGGAAGAAGCGGCCCAGACGCCGGAATTCCAGGAGTTGCTGGCCCGCGAGTTTGCCGTGCCCCTGCCCGCGCCGGAAGACGTGCCAGGCCGTCGAGAGTTTCTCAAGCTGATGGCGGCCAGCTTGGCGTTGGCGGGAATCACCGGTTGCACGCGTCCGCCGCCGGAGAAGATTGTGCCCTACGTGCGGGCGCCGGAAGATCTCGTTCCCGGAAAGCCGCTGTACTATGCCACGGCGCTCACTCTCGGAGGCTACGCCATGGGCGTGCTGGTGGAAAGCCACATGGGGCGGCCCACGAAGATCGAAGGCAACCCCGATCATCCCGCCAGCCTGGGCGCAACCGATGCCTACACACAAGCGGCCGTGCTGGGGCTGTACGACCCCGATCGTTCGCAGACGCTGATGTACCGCGGCCGCATCGGCACGTGGGACCAGTTTCTCACGGCCATCAGCACCAGCCTCGAGGCTTTGAAAAACCTCGCCGGGCGCGGCTTGAGCATCCTCACTCCCACCGTGACCTCTCCCACGCTGGCCGCGCAACTCGCAGCCTTGCGTGAAGCGCTGCCGGAGTGCAAGTGGCATCAGTACGAGCCGTTTGCCCGCGACAGCGCGTTGGCGGCGGCCAAGACGGCCTACGGCCGTCCGCTCGATACGATCTATCATTTCGAGCGGGCCGATGTGGTCGTCTCGCTAGGGAGCGATTTTCTGATCGAGCTTCCCGGCAGCGTGCGCTATGCCCGCCAGTTCATCGATCGCCGCCGCGTGGCCGACGGCATTGAAAAACCCAATCGGCTGTACGTGGTCGAGAGCACTCCCACCTGCACCGGAGCCGTGGCCGATCATCGTTTGCGGCTGCCGCCGCATGACATCGCCCGATTGGCGAGCGTGTTGGCCTCCGGGGACATGGCCGATCTCCCCGGAGTGCCATCGGAGTGGCTGCGTACGCTTCGAGACGACCTGCAACAAGCACGCGGCCGCTCTTTGGTAATTGCCGGCGAAGGCGAGCCGCCGATTGTGCATTTGTTG
>JBGTDH010000113.1:0-2323 GCA_041748435.1 Pirellulales bacterium | reverse complement strand
TGCCGCGACGCCTTGCTGGCCGCTAGCCGCAGTGTGGGTCCGGCCATCGCCACGGGCGCTATCACCACCGCAATAGCTTTTTTCGCCGCGGCGTTCACCAGTTTTCGAGGCATCGCAGAATTGGGAATTATCGCCGGCGGTGGGCTGTTGCTGTGCGGCCTCGCGCAACTGTTCGTGCTGCCCGCGGTTGTGCTGGTGATCGATCGCAGCCGCTGGGGCGCGACCCTGCCTCGGCCGTGGCCTGTGGACCGCTGGTTGCTGCCGCTGGCGGGATGGCCACGAGCGACGCTGGCCGTGACCTTGGCGCTGACGGCCGTCGTCGGGCTCGGTCTGAGCGGCCTGAGCTTCGACCACAACCTACTGCATATGCAGGCGGCGAACCTGCAGAGCGTGCAGTTGGAGCAACGGTTGCTGGACGAGTCGCATCGCAGCGTCTGGTATGCGGTGTCGATGGCAGACAGCCGCGAAGAGCTGCTAGCCCGCAAGCAGCAGTTCTCGCAATTGAGTTCCGTGGAACGAACGGAAGACGTACTCTCCCTGTTGCCGGCGGACGTCGTACAGAAACAGGCGACGATCGAACGAATCTCCGCTTGCTTGCCGGAGTTGCCCGAGGAGCCCCCCGCCCTGAGCGTCGACTCGCCGGCCTTGCTCGACGAGACTTTGGCTAACATCAGCGGGTCCCAGAACACGATCTGTCAACGGCAGATCGACGAAGTGCGGACACTGCTGCGCGATCTACCAATCGAAACAACGTTTGCGGTGTTGGGCGGCTATCAACAGGCGATGACACGCGACCTGTTGGACCGCCTGCAAGCGTTGAGCAGCGTGGCGAGTTCGCTGCCGCCCACGCTGGATGACCTGCCGCGAAGTCTCACCAAGCGTTTCGTCGGCCGCAAGGGTCGGCATCTGCTGAGGATCTACGGCCGCGGCGATTTGTGGGATCCACAAACCCTGGCGGCCTTTGTGGCTGAGGTTCGCAGCGTCGATCCGCGCGCGACCGGGCACCCGTTGCAGACTTGCGAGGCCTCGCGCGAAATGAAACGCAGCTACGAGCTGGCGGCCTGCTATGCGTTGGCCGCAATACTTCTCGTGCTGCTGCTTGACTTCCGCGATCTGCGATTGGCTCTGCTTGCCGCGACGCCGTTGGCTCTGGCCGGGGTGCAGATGTTCGGGCTGATGGGACTTCTGGGCGTGCCTTTGAACCCGGCCAACATGATTGTGCTGCCGTTGATTCTGGGCATCGGCATCGATTACGGCGTGCATATCGTGCATGAGTACGCCGCCTGCCAAGGTCCCTATCGCATTTCGGCCTCGACCGCCGTGGCTGTGCTGATTGATGCCTTGACCACCATCATCGGTTTTGCCTCGCTCATGATCGCCGCACATCGCGGTCTGGCCAGCATCGGCCTTGTGCTCACGATCGGCATCTCTTGCTGTTTGTTTACCTCGCTGGGAATGCTGCCTGCGTGGCTCTCGTGGCGGAGCCGGCATCGAACGGCATGCGATCCGCCTGAACCGACGGCCGAGACCCAGACGTCGGTGCCCTCTCCCCATTGGCGGCCAGCGAACAATCTCCAACGTCGCGGCAACGTCGCCCAAGGCGGACATTACTAGAGTTGGAGCACCGGCTTCAGCCGGCCGGAAAAGCTTGGCAACGGCGACGCGATCAATTGCCGTAGCGGCCGAAGCGGGAACGAAGGGAGCAGTAACCGCGGGACACAAACTGACAGGGTTCGGCGCGGCAAGCGTTATTCAAGGGTTGCCACTGCACGCGCGCCGCGTGCGGGCCCTCGTCCCGCTCGACGACGTGAAAATCGATCAGTTCCAGCTTTGTTTGACTTAGTTTGACGCCGTTGCTATCGGCCAGCGTGGAATCGTGAGCGACGACGCCCCCGGGAACTCGGACGGAACTCAGGGCATCGGTCGTCTCGGTTCCTTTCGTATGGCGTTGCTGAACCCGCAGGCGAGACACCTGCAATGCCTGCCCACCCGCCACGTGCGGCACATTTAACTCTTTCACTTCGACCAGCACGCGGCCGGACGCCACGTTGCCCCCCGACTCCAGGGCCGTGGTCTCCCGCCGCAACACGTACGGCGCGGTCTCGGCACTGTAGTGAGTGCGCGTGATGGTCTTGTACCCTCCGCCGCTGATCTCGAATTGCAACACGCGGCAGGGGTAGGCTTGGCCATTGATGTTCAAGGTATCATCGCCCACCAGCCGGCTGATTGTGGTCTGCCCGGCCAACGCGCCGTTGTAGCGTTGGGTCACCTGCTGCGGCTCGGAGACGATCCGCTTGCCGTCCAGCTCGACCGTCGATTCGAT
>JBGTDH010000112.1:0-14659 GCA_041748435.1 Pirellulales bacterium | reverse complement strand
ACTTCCCGCGGCGTGGCAGTCGTGACTTTGGTATCGCTGATGGGGAGGAACGAGCCACGTCCGCCGCGGAGGGAATCGAAGGCCATCGCAGCCCGCAGATCGGGCACGAGGCAACGCGTGCCGTCGCAACGCAGGCCGAAGTTGGCCGGCAAGTATCCGCCCACGATCAGGTCATCGATGGTCGCATCGGGCCGCCCTTCGGACCTGGCGGCCAGGCGCGCCAGTTCGAGCATCTCCAATTCGACCGAACCGGTCAGACGCCGGCCGGCCTCCAAGCGATACTGGGGGCTGACCAGATGCTCCATGAATGGCGTGGAGAGAAACAGGAACACAGAATCCGTGCGCCCCAGCGGATACGCAGCGCGGGCCTGCTGGAACTCGCGGCCCGCGGCGAGCGAACGCATTCCCTGGCCGGCTTCGTAGAATCGTTCGATCAGGCGGCGGCTGGTGGCGAACAGGTGATAATCGCCGTCGACGGCATAGTACGATCGCACCGCGCCGTCGGGCGTGGAGATGTAAGAAACCGGATGGCCGGCAATCTCGACTTGCTCCTCGAAGGCCGCGGGATTCGCCTGGAGCACGGCCTGCCGCTGCATCTGAAAGTTGCTCCCTAGGAGATCGTTGTTACGGGACTCGAACAGCAGGCCCATCGAGGCGCCTTCGCGCAGGAACACATCGTGGCCGATGAAGGCCACGTCGGAGATCAGCAGATCGCCGAACAGTTTTGCCAACACCGTGGTCTTAAGAATCAGTTGCTGCTCCAGCCGCGTGTTCAGGCCGAAGTCCAAGCCGCGGGCCGAAACGAGTTGGCGGACATCGCCGCCGGTGTCGGTGAGGTACGTGCGAAACCATTGAAAGTTGCCGAAGCTCCCGAACCGCGCGTACAGGCACTCTTCCGGCACGTGGGCCGCCAGCGGTTCCACCTTCACCTCCGCCCCCAATGCCGCAGGCTGCGCCACGGGCAAGCGAATGGCCGGCGGCAACGGCTGATCGGCCGCCGCCGTTTCGCCGCCGCGGGCAAAGGCGTGCCGCAGCACGGCGGTTCGCATCTCGTCCGAGCCAATGAGTAGGCCCACAGGATCGTCCAGCGGTGGACCTTGATCCGACCAGGCCGGCTGCAGCCGCAGGCGATGCGCCAACATGGCCCTGAGGTAGTCTTCGACATTCGAGGGCGTGGCGTCCTCGCCGGAGAACAGTCCTCCCAGCGGACCTTCCGAGGTATACGTCTGCCACCATTGCGCAAGCATCGGTCCGGCGCCGCCCCCTTCGGCCACGGGCTGGACCACCACCGGCCCGATGCCTAGCTCGGGAATGCTGATCTCGAGCGGCTCGCGACCACGAAACAGGAACCAGGCGGTCATCTGCTGCGGCCGATTGAGAAAACTGCGCAACAAGCCGCGAACAGGCCGCTTGGTGAACGCCGGATAATGGACACGGCCTTGCTTCTCTTGCAGGATCACCGGGTCTCCGCTCGAGGTGTCCAGCCGCATGCCCGGCGGCGTGGTGAACTCGATCTGCCCGACGCCAAAGGGTTCGCCCATCAGGGCCATGGCTTCGATGTTCAAGCCTTGCGCCGCCACCGTCCCTGTCAGGGTGAGGATGAGGCAAACTACCCAGATCTGCAACCACCGTGTCTTGCGTAATATCATCCTGCTTCTCCGGACAGCGAATGCCAGCGTACAAGCGTCCCATTGTCCCCCCTCGGCGGATTCTGTTCAACCGGTAGGCTCTCGCGGTTTACGGCGGTAAGCCTGCCACGGCCACGGGGCCACGGCGGAGGCTGCAATGCAATGAAATTCTTGCAGCGCCAGATTGGGTTGTGCCGATTTTAACTGCGGTAGGCTCTGTAACGATCTTTCGGGGCGTGCAAATTGCGCGGCCCACAGTTGGGGGATATGTCATGCATGCCGTGCAGATTGTGATGCAATCGGTCCTGGTCGCGGGCTGGACACTGTACGTGCTGGCGCTGCTGTTACGGCGTCCGGCTGCGGAAGCGTAAGCAATCTCCGCGCTATGCCTGTCCGATCTCTGGCGCCACCCTCTCGGCCGCGGAGAATTCGTCGCGCGCGGCCGGATTCAATAGTAGCAGCAGGGTGAAGACCGAGAGCGTCGTCCCCAGCGGCACGTAGGTCAGGTCGAACACCGAGAACGCCAGGCAGAGCTTCCGGCGCCTGCGCCGCGCGATCTGCCGCCCGATGTAAGCGATCAGCCCGGCATGCACGATTGCGAGCGACGCCAGCGCCCCGCCTCCCAGATAGAACACCGTGCCCCACAGAACGGGGTCGAGCATTTCCTGGCCGCGCCGCGGTGTCCAAGCGTCGGCTCGCGCGGGATGCAAGAGGCCCCAGCCCACGAAGATCAGATACAAGCCCAGCGGCGTCATCAATGCCGTGATCGCAGCAAGCACGTAATGGGCCAGCACCAGCAAATGCAGAGATTCTGCGAGCAGTTGATGTTGCGGTGAGTTGGGCGTGGCAGCAGCAGGCATCGCGAAACCGCAAGCGCGGGTCAGGGCAGATTGGCCACTCCATTTTGATTTACGGAAGCCGCTTGATGGTCAGCTTGCCGCGGGTGCGGATTTGCATGTTCAATTCATAGCCTCGCAACGACCTCATTCCAACCAAAGGCTCGGTGTCGGCTTCATCGACGAGCGTGTCTCGCCAATGGCCGTCCCAAAGCACTCTGGTTTCGTAGACGTCGAACAGGCACTCGCTTCCATCGGCGAGTATTCCACGGCCCACACTCCTCCAGCGGAGACGCAGTGCAGCAATTGTCTCGGCAGGCAAAGTAAGCGACGCCGTGTAGCCGGTATCAATGACGGCTTCAATTTCCTGTTGACGTCCACGACGTCCTTTGATGACGAGCCGGATGCACGCGTCATCACCTCTTACCAGGCCCGAGATCATGGAAGTTCCCGCCGCTGGCGACCACCAAAGCGGTGAACGGAGCGAGAGCCAACTCGCACCATCCAGATTTGTGCGTCGGGAACACGCTCTCGTAACTTGTCTCCCGCTGCCAACTCGTCCGCATCCCTTTCGTACGCGCCGCTGTCGATGTCGATCGCGACAAACCGACCTTCGTCGTCCGCCTGTAGCTGAGGAAGGATATCACGTTCGTAGATCGCGTCGCCGCGACGCGCGAACTCCTCTTTGCTGCAACGCCGTTTGATCGAAGCCATCGTAGTCTCCAATATTGCCGATCCCGATTCTACTTCGCCCCGGGAGATCGGACGATGTGCCGGCAAACAATGTCTCCGCAAGCGCGGGTCAGGGCGGATTGGCCGGTTGTTCCAGATCGGGATCGTTCGTACGGAGCAGGTACAGCAGGGCCAGGAAATCGTACAGGGCGTGCGTCACGATCGGCGCGAGCAGATTATCGCACACCAGCCCTAATCCGCCCAGATAAGCGCCCACCAGCGTGGCCAGCACTCCATACGTGGGCGTGATCAGATGCGCCAGGCCGAACAGCACGCTGGCAATCGTCAGGCCGATCCAGACGTTCGTCCACTCGGTGACGATGCTCTGCAACAAGCCGCGAAAGAGCAACTCCTCTCCCAGTCCGGCCGTGAGCGACACGAGCGCCAGATCGATCCAAGTGGCATGCCGGAAGAACGGCAGAATCAGCCGTCGCACTAACTGCGTCATCCTGCGGCACGGCGCCAGCGCCGTGCGCGCGCACCCGAACATCATCACCAGCAGCGGCAACGTGGCCGCCGCGCCCCAGCCGGCCGCTTCCCACGTCCAGCGGATGTGAAGAAGCGGATCATGATCGAACAGCCACCCGGCGAGCACTGCGGCAAGCGCCAAGCCACCTTCAAACAGCACGGCCACAAGCACCATCCGGCCGGCCGAATCGGGAGTGTCTTGCATGCCACTGGCCGCGACTTACTTCGCGGGCCGTTGTTCCGGCGAGGGGTAGGTGATCGTGGCGCCGCTGCGTTCTTCGGCCGCCAGGCGATCGAACAGCACCTGCGCCACAGCCAGATGCAATTCTTCGCGGCGGTCCTTCCAGGTCTTGTCGCCCGGCCGAATCTCCACGCACTGGATGAGATGCACACCAAACGGCGTGACAACGGGCGAGCTGATCTGCCCCGGCTCCAGATCAAACGTTGCCCGCGAGAAAGCCTCGTCCATCACGCCGTGCCGTGGCAGATAGCCGAGATCGCCTTCTTCGCTGCGGCTGGGCGCCGAGGAATGTTTCTGTGCCGCCTGCGCGAACGACAGGGTGCCGGACATGATCTGCCTGCGAACCAGCTGCGCCTGCAAGATCGCGGCCTGTTCTGCTGTGGCGTCCCGTGTACGATCGAGGTTCCATAAGATGTGGCGTGCGCGGACCTGAGAGCCATCCCAATGGCTGCGATGCTGCTCGAAGTAGTGCTCGATCACGGCGTCCGTCACATGCGATTCCAAGTATCTTCGCCAGCCAATGCGCCATGAGACTTCCTCGCGCAGCGATGCGGCGGTAAATCCGTTCCGCTTCAGCCACTGCTCGACGGAAAGCTTGTCTCGCTCGGCCCGCGCGGTGAGCGATTTGATGGCCCGCTCGACTTCATCGGAGCTGGCGGAGGCGTTATCCTTCGCCAACCGCGCCAGAATCAATCGCCGCGAGATCAACTGCTCCAGCGACTGTTTGACAAGCGCCTGTCGCGCCTCATGTGAAATGTCGCGGTCTTTCAAGCTCTCGCGCACCAGCCGCTCTGCATCGCCAGCATAAACGGGTTGGCCGTTGACGTTGGCGGCCACGGGCTCGGCATCGTCTTGCGCCGTCGTGGCTGTCGGCGCAGCGATCAGCGTCGCCAGCAGCAGGCCGATCGGCACGACGCGAGGAACGAGCATTACGGCAGCGGCAGGTTTTTCAGTTCGTACTCCACCGGCAGCATCGTCACCACCGACGGCGTCTTGTACACAAACGTCAGCCCCTGCGGACCTTTCTCCAGGTCGAACTGATAGGCCATGCCCACGTCTTGCTCGGTCTGGCGCGTAGTCTCGAAGCCGTCGTAGTTGATGCGCTGGCCGTCTTTGGTTTCCAAGTAGGCTTCGTTATTGAAGACCCAACCGCGATGGCTCTCCAGCGCGCCCCCCGCTTTATCGAACCGCACGACCACGCGAATCTCCCAGATGTCGTTATTGCGGCGTACCTGATCCAGAATCACCGCCACGCCTCCTTTGCGCTGCTCCGCGCCGCGGGCTGCCAGCTCCCCAAAGCGGAACGTCTCCACGCGGCCGGGCACCATCGCCGTGAACTTGCCCTTGAGGCTGGCGATCTGCTTCACGCCGCGCTCCGGCAGCTTCAACGGGATGAGCAATTCGGTGGTCAGATCCCCCGGCAGGATTTGCGGCTCCAGCACCCCCTCAGAATCGTCCAATTCGATGACATTGCCGGCATCGTCGACTGCCTTAAGGTCAGTCAATCGCTGCTGGATGGTGATCGGATCCAGCCGCGGCTCCCAGGCCACTTCCAGCATCAGTTGCAAGCGGCGATCATTGGCGTTTCGCAGATTCAGCTTGCCGAGCAGCTCCATTGCTTCCAGACGAAACGCCCCGCTGTACGACACGGGCCGCTTCCCGCGGGGCAAGTCACCCTCCGGCCGGTTCTCAAAGCCCACGGCATCCTGCTCCACGTAGGCATACACGGTCAGACCGGACTCATCGAACACGTGGTCCAAGGCTTGCCAGAAAGAGACGTTCTGGAAATCGACCTTGATCGGGGGATCGCCCGCCTTCTGATCGAGCTGCTCACGCTGATCGGCAATGGTGTTGCCCGTCTGCTTCTGCATGGCGGCGAACACCTCCGAGAGCTTCTTCTCTCCGGACAGCGTGACATACGTGGCTTTGACGGATGCCTCCGCTTGCGCCCGTTGCAGCTTGTCCCGAATCTGGCCCAGCCGCTGTTTCTCTTCCGCGCTGGTCCGCTCGGTGGGCGCGGGCAGAAACTCCAGCACGCCCGGCCCAAGATCGATCAGTTTCTGCTGAGCCTCCTCGCGGCTGGCTAAGAGCGGCGAGTTAAGCATCCGCACGATCGCTTTGACTTGCGTCTCCAGGCTCTCTTGGGCCGGCTCGGATTTTGCGGCGCCGGACGTCTCGGCCTGCCCTACCAGCAGCGAAGCCGCCATCAAAAATGCATTGAGCATACAGAATCCTCTGAAAAATCGACCCCGCACAGCCACCGGCGAGCCGCCGGATGAACAAACTCGGAAGTGTGTGGAACGAAACCTATTCTAGGTTCGCCACGACGCGACCGCCAGCCGTGGGGCAGGCGCGGGCACAGTTAAATACAATGCAGTCCGGTACAATGCCCGCAGAGGTATAACCATGAAGCCGGTGCGATTCTCCGTGAAGTCGTTCTTGCTGGGCGTGGCTGCGTTGGCCGCCGGCCTGGGGGCGCTGGAATCGGACTCCGACCTCGTGACCAGTCTGGTCTTCACCCTGAATCTCGGCCTGCTCTGCTTCGCTCTGGTAGGCGCAATGGTGGCCGCCGGACAGGTGCGCCGGTTCTGGATCGGCTTCATTGTCTTCGGCGGACTGTATTCCCTGGTGGCCATGGGGGTGCTATTTCCCACGCAGGCAAACTACTCCTACATGTGGATGGGCTACTCCAATCAAAGGCCCACCGAGCGGCCGGGGCTCGTTACGTCGCGGTTGTTGGATATCTACGCCAGCCTGCGGGCCCCGCGATCCATCGGCGATCGTGTCTCGGCTCAATGGAGCGGAGGAGGTTACTTCGCCGCCACCATCGTCTCCTATAAAGACGGCCGTTACGAAGTCGATTGGGACGACGCTAGCCCCAACGAATTCGTCTCCACCGGCCAGATCCAACCCATGGGTCGCGACCTGGAGCGCGTGGGGCACTCCGTTTTCTCTCTGCTCTTCGGCTTCCTCGGAGGATTGGCGGCGGTCTGCTGCTTCAACCCCCGGTCGAAGCCCGACGCCCCTTCCGTATCCTGAATCCTGCATCCGGCAGGAAGGGGAACACGTCGGGCCTACGCCTCGACGCTCGCCACTTATCCTGATTCTGCATCGGATTCCTTGGCGGCTTCGCGTGGCGTTTCCTCATTTGCTAAAGAGAGCACATTGCTCGCGAAAGAACACATCAGCACGGGAGGAAATTGTCATGCATCGGCGAAACTTGTTAATCGCGGTTGTGGCGGCGGCGTTGGTGGCTGGTTTTCAGTCCGAAGCGGAGGCGGCCCGCGTCCTGGTCCGCAGCAAGGTCCTGACAAATCAGGGACGCATCGATCTGTATACCGATACGGTCTACCGACATTGGGTGATGTACTACAGCAAGATTCCCGGAGTCTCCAACCCTGGGGCACGGGCGCGTAACTGCTACTCTCTGGACGAGCTGCGCGACATGATTCGCCGCAACAACAACAATGGCTGGACGCTCGACATGTACCGCTCGCGAGCCCATCGCTAAGCGCGGGTGGCAGGGGTGCAATCGCAGAAGGCAGCACACGAGGGCGGAGATCGATGCCGATCTCCGCCTGCCGGTGCTTTCGCCGGGCGGGGCCGGCGTTTAGAATGTCCGCCGTTCTCAGGCCCTGCTCCACTCCTCGCTCTCGTGGAACCCTCTGCTATGTCGTCCGCCGATTCTGCTCCGGCCTCCGGCAACGTGCGTCTTAAACTGTTCACCATGATGGTGCTGCAGTTCTTTATCTGGGGCGCGTGGCTGCCGCTGATCTTCAGCTATCTTCCCAGCCTCGGTTTCTCCCCCGGCGAACAGGCCTGGATTCTCAACGCCTTTCCCATCGCCGCCATCGTCGGCATGTTCTTCAGCAATCAGTTCGCCGATCGCAGCTTTGCGGCCGAACGGTTCCTGGCTTTCAGCCACCTGGTGGGCGGCCTGGCAATGCTGGGCCTCTACTTCGCCCTCGATTTCTGGATGTTCTTTGGCCTGATGTTGGTCCACTGCTTGCTGTATGTGCCGACGATCTCAATCACCAACTCCATCGCCTTTGCCAATATGAAGGACTCCAAGGAGTTCGGCATTGTGCGCATGGGCGGCACCATCGGCTGGATTCTGGCCGCTTGGCCGTTCACGTTTATTCTCGTCGATTGGGAAAAAGTGCGAGCGGCCAATCCCGCGGGGCTGGTCGAGTGGATGGGAACCGTGCTCGGCTCCGGCCTCAGCGGCCAGGCACTGCAGGACGGAACGCGATGGACCTTCATTGTGGCCGGGGCAGCATCGCTGTTGCTGGCGGCGTTCAGCCTGGTGCTGCCGCACACGCCCCCGAAGCGCGCGGAGGAAGGCGCGGGGGGCAACCTGGCTTGGCTGGAGGCCATGAAGCTGCTCAAGCATCCCTTCGTGCTGGTGCTATGGCTGGTGACGTTTGTCGATGCGTTCGTGCACAACTGCTATTTCAATTGGACCGGCACGTTTCTGGGCACGCCTCAGGAAGCCGGCGGCGTTGGCATTCCCGGCAACTGGATCATGCCGGTCATGAGCGTCGGCCAGATCGCCGAGATTCTCACCATGGCCGTTCTCGCCTTCACGCTCAAGGCGTTGGGCTGGCGAACCACCATGGTGCTGGGCATTCTCGGTCACGCGGCCCGCTTCGCCGTGTATGCTTACTTCCCGCAACACCCGGCCCTGATCATTCTGGTTCAGGTGCTGCACGGCATCTGCTACGCGTTCTTCTTCGCCACGGTGTACATCTTTGTGGATGAGTATTTTCCCAAGGATGCCCGCTCCAGTGCGCAGGGTTTGTTCAATTTGATGATCCTGGGCATCGGCTCACTGGTGGCGAATTCCATCTGCCCTGTGCTATTACAGGACGTGTACACCACGACGACATCCGACGGGGTCAAAGTGGTGAACTTCCAAGGCCTGTTCCTGATCCCGCTGCTGCTCTCCGTAGGCGCCGCCATCGCGTTGGCCTTGTTCTTCCATCCGCCCAAAAAGACAGGCGACGTCGGCGTCGGCGCCTTACCGCACTAGCTGCCGTGCGTGGCGCGAGGGGAATAATCGGTGGCTCGTGCCACGTACCTGTTTATAATCGGAAACGGCACCACGTGGCGATTTGGCGCCGCGCCAGGGGCGTTTCGAACACCTGATTGAGATCGATCATGCGATATGTCGGCTTGCTGATGGCGGTCATTCTGTTTCTGAGGACTGCGGGAGAGCTTGCCGCCGCCCCCACTCCCGAGCAGACGGCCAAAGCCACGGGTGCGGAAGACGCGCTGAAGGAGGCCGGTAAACTGATCGTGGCTAAGAGGTTCGAAGAGGCCCTCCCGTTAGTGGAGCAGGCCCAAAACGCCCTGGCAGAACTGCGAGCCGGCAACGCGGAGGCCAAGAAGCTAGCCACCGCGTTGGACGGCCGCTTCGCCGCCGCCAAGCGTGCTTTGGAGAGCAAGGGCATCAAGCTGGCCGAACCTGCCAAGCCGGGCACGCCCGGCGCGTCGGGCATCAGCTTCTCCAAGGAGATCGCGCCGATCTTTGTGGCTCGCTGCAACAACTGTCACAACACGCAGACCCGCGGCGGTTTCAATCTGGGCACGTTCGCGGGCCTGATGAAAGGCTCCGAGGGTGGCCGCGTGGTGTTGCCCGGCAAAGGAGAAGGGAGCCGGTTGATCGAAGTGCTCGATTCCGGCGACATGCCGCGCGGCGGCGGCAAACTGCCGGATGCCCAGATCACGCTGATCTCCAAATGGATCGATCAAGGGGCCAAGTTCGACGGCAAGGACCCGGCTGCCAATATCTCCGTGGGTCAGCCCACCCCCATGCCCACCACGCAGTTGCAGGTGGTGAAGGCCACGGGCAAAGAGAGCGTGCTGTTTGCCCGCGATATCGCGCCAGTGCTGGCCGCGAACTGCACGGGCTGCCACGGCACCGATCAGCCTCGCGCGCGGCTCGGTCTTGATACGTTCCGCCGCTTGCTGGCTGGCAGCGAGAACGGCGCGATCCTCACTCCGGGCAAAGGCGGCGAGAGCTTGCTGGTGCGGAAGCTCAAGGGTCAGGCGGGAGATCGCATGCCGCTCAACCGCAAGCCGCTGGAAGACGCCGTGATCGCCAAGGTCGAGAAGTGGATCAACGAAGGCGCCAAGTTCGATGGCACGGATGCGAACCAGAACGTCGACATGGTGGCCAAGGTCTATAAGGCCACGGTGATGACGCACGACGAGCTGGCGGCCGAGCGCGCCGGCATCGCCATGAAGAACTGGCAACTGGCGAACCCCGACGAGCGGCCCGACAAGGCGGAGTCGGATCACTTCCTGGTGTTGGGCAACGTGACCGAGGCGGAGCTCGTGGATATCAAACGCATCGCCGAGCTGCAGCAGCCCAAAGTGGCCCGCCTGCTGAAAGGCCCCGCCAGCGGTCCGATTGTAAAAGGCCGCGTCACGTTCTTCGTGTTCCGCAAACGGTACGACTACACCGAGCTGGGGCGCATGGTCGAAGGCCGCACGCTGCCCAACAACTGGCACGGGCATTTCCGCTACGACATCCTCGATGCCTATGCAGGCATCTTTATGCCCGCCACGCCGGAAGTCTCGCTCAACGCCGTCGTGGCCGAGCAACTCGCGGGCATTTACATCGAAAGCCTTGCGGGGGGCACGTTGCCCACATGGTTTGCTCAAGGCTCTGCACGGGCAGTGGGCGCGTCGCTCGATGCCAAGGACCCGCGCGTGCAGCAATGGGAAGCGGGTGTTGGCCCGGCCTTGGCCAGCTCCAACAAGCCGGAAGACTTTTTGACCAACGGCCTGCCGCCGGCGGAGAATGCCGCCGCCAGCTACAGCTTCTGCAAGTTCCTGATGAGCAACTCCAAGGCCTACGGCCAGTTGCTCGCAGGATTGAAGGACAAGAAAGACTTCAACGAGGCGTTCATCAAAGCCTACGGCGCGGAACCCAAAGTGGTGGCGCCTGCCTGGGCCGCGGTGGCGTTGCGTAAGCGATAAGTCACGCAAAGCGGAATCAGGCCGTCACCAGTTCGTGCTCGGCCAGTTCGGCGTCGAAGAGTGTCGATTCGCCGCGCCACACGATCGTGGCGAACTCGCCCACGTCGCTGATCCAGCGTGAGCCGAGCGACTCTCGCGCCTCCGCCGGCAAAAGCACGATCAGACGTTTCGCGCCGCGAGTCTTCCCGGGCAGGACGGCATAGAACTTGTCGAGATAAGTGGGCCGCGCGAAGCAGGCCCGCGCCAGACCATCCAACAGCGCGAGCGTAATCGTGCGCGGCGGGCCGAGCGGCTCCAGCACCAGTTGCAGTGTGGTAAAGGGATTGGCCGCCAACGCTTCCGCTACCAGCCGCGCGGCGCGATCCCGGGAAGCGTGCAGGTCTTGCCCACGCAGCCACAGCGTGAAGGCCTGAGTACGCGTTGCGACGTGAGGCACATCACTCTTCTCGCCGTCGAGATCGATCACACAATAATCGGCGACGCGGTCGCTTGCCTCAGCAAAGTCCAACTGCGGCGGAGGCGGCGGATCGAATTCCACGCCGAACATGTCTTGAGCCTCTTCCATCAAGCTCAACATTTGCTCCAAACGCAGCGTGGGCGTGCGCGTCACGTAGTACGGCGGCCGCGGCTGATGCTCCAGACCCAGCATGCCGGCTTCTTGCCGGAAAGCCGTGCCCGGCAGCACCGCCAGGTTGAAGACCTGCAAGCTCGAATACACCTTTCGCTCGTGCAGGTATTCCAGCCCGCGGCGAATCGAATCGACCGTGTCTCCCGGCAGACCGATGATCAGATCGACTTTGACTTGCAGGCCCTCGTCCAGCAGGGCTTGCACGCCGCGCTCGAAGGCTCGCAGGTTGTTCTTGCGATCCATTAATTCCTGCGCGGCAGGATCGACCGACTGCAAGCCGATCTCGACTTCCGTGAAGTTGGCCTCTCGCAGCAGACGGGCCAGGGCCGGTGTAATTCCTTCCGCCCGCAACTCTCCGAAATAAGTGAACTGCCGCTCGCGGTTGTGCTCGATCAGCACTTCCAGAAACTCGGCGAAGTCCCGCCGCTGGTTGAGCGTGGGATCCAGCAGCACCACCTCTTTCACGCCGCGCTGGCGGGCATGTTGCAAATTGGCGATCAGCTTCTCGCGGGAGAGAAAATACAGGCTGTCGTAACTCTTGGGGTAATAGCAGAACTTGCACTTGAACACGCAGCCGCGAATGGTCTCCAGCAGCAGCATCTGCTCGTCGGCGGCATCCAGAATTCCGGCCAGATAGGGAGACGAGATCTCATCCAGGCGGGCCAGCGGTTTCCGCGGCGCGGGGAATTGCGGCGTCGCGCCCGAGGGGAGGCACAACCCGGGAATCGAGTGTCGCGGAATCGAAGTGTTAACGAACGACTGCAACAGTTCGACGAACGTTTGCTCGCCTTCGCCGATGGCGGCGTAGTCGATCGCGCGATCGGCCAGCACCCAGGCGTTGTCGGCCGTGATCTCCGGCCCCCCCAGAAGAATCTGCACTTCGGGATGCCGCTGCTTGATACGCGAGGCGATCCACAGCGTGCGCTCGATGTTCCACAAATAGCACGTGAAGCCAACCAGCCACGGGCGGCGCTCCAGAATGGCGGCCACCAGCCCCTCGTCCGACAGGCGATTGGCGAGCGCCGGCGGAAAGATATCGATCTGGAAATGATCCTCGAGTCCCCGGCTGCGAGCCAACAGCTTCAGATACCCTGCGGCCAGCGGAATATTGCCGCGAATCGGTCCTGGACCGGGTGGCGGAATCGGAAGTTGCACCAGCAGCACGTGACGCGGGTCGAGGGCCATGCCCCTCACTGTACGCGAGGCGGCCAAGTTTTCAACCGGCCGCGATAAATGGCGGGCTGACGCGCTTTGCACCACAGTTCGGCCATCGTTGCCGGGAAACGGGCGACGCCAAAGCAGATCAGCGGCGCGAACAGCGACCCCCAGTATTGATTAAAGGGATGTCCCACCGCGGCAAATAGCGCCAGATAGGCGCACAACGTAATGCCGATCCGCTGGCCGATCTTCGAATTCCAGCCGGCCAGGCCGACGAGTGCCATCGCCAGGGCCACGGCCGTGAGCGGTTGCGGCGAGAGTAGCAGAAGCACATTCATCTGGCTGGTCGAAAGCACAAACGGGAGCCCGCCCAGTTGCAGCCAGCTTCCGCGATGCGCCAGGTCGTCGCCGCCGATCAACGGCAGCACGTTCGAGACATGCCAGGCAAAGAACGTCATATACACAATCAACCCGCAGAACCACGCGAACAGCTCTCGCCACTGCCGGCCGGAGAGCGCCATCAGCCCCATGGTGAGACAGTACAGTCCCGCCAGATCGCGAAAGAACAGGGCCGCCACGCCCAGGCACACGGCCACCAGCGGCCATTGGCGCTCATACGCGCACAAAGACAATGTGATGAACACGGCGGCCCACAGTTCCGGCGCCACGTACACTTCGGGCAGCACGCACGGGAGCCACGCGCCCATGAGTAAGGCGCCGCAGCCCACGCCTTGCCATACGCTTCCCTCACGCTCCAGCAGCGCAAACGCGGCATAGAGCGCCACCAGCGCGAGCAATCCCAATAGCACCCGCCCGCACAGCGGATGCGGCAACTGGCCCAATAACACCATCGGCAGCGGCGTGCGCCAATTGAAGATGCTCCGCGTGGGATAGCCCCGCGCACGCAACTCCACGCTGGCCGCCTGATAATACGACTGCCCCGCACTAATGCGGCGAATCTCGGCGTTGTAGAGAGCCAGGTCGCCCGGCCCGCGGTCGGGTCCCTCCGCGTAGCCGCTTTTCAGGGGAGAGACGGTTATGCCGATCGCGCCGCCGGTAGCGATTAGGACGCACAGCAGCAGACACCTCGCGCCGCGCGGCGACAGGCGGGTCAAACTGCTCGAAAATGGCGTAGCGGCCGGCATAACTCTCGGCGGGCGGTTTTCCTCAAGTTTAGGCCAACGATCGGCCTTCGGCGGGCCTGTGACATGAGGCTCTGTAGGTGAAACAATCCGACGGGAAGGGAACTCTTGGATGTCCGCGCGCTTCCAAGGATTGAAACAGGCCGAGCGCTTCACGGCCGAGTACTCCTCTCGACCGAAACCCTTTCCTGGGAGAATTGCTATGAGATGCTCCGCGTTGGTGTTCCTGCTGTCAGCGGTGTTGTGGCCGGCCGAGGCGACAAGTGAGCCGACGGCCCCCATCGACAATACCGCCATCGACATGCCGGGCCATTTGCGGGCGGCCGCCGAAGCCGCGACACATCGTGAGTCGCGCCGGGTATCGGAGGCCGAATTTCTGCGGATGAGCCGCGAGCCAGGCACCGTCGTGCTGGATGCCCGCAGCCGGGAAAAGTTCGACTTGCTGCACATTCGGGGAGCGATCAACTTGAGCTTTCCCGACATTGCGATCGACAGCTTGCAGCAGACGCTGCCCGACAAACGGGTGCGGATCTTGATCTATTGCAACAACAACTTCCGCAATGCACCGGGACCGTTCGCCCCCCAGAAAGCGGCCACCTCGCTGAACCTGTCGACCTACATCACGCTGTACAGCTACGGTTACCGCAATGTGTACGAACTGGGCCCGCTTCTCGATCCGGCTACCACGCAACTCGCCTTGGAGCCGACGCCAAAGTCGCAGTAGGTTGCCGAGGCCGGGTAAGAACATGTTCTACGACGCTCGGCTGCAGATCTGAAGAGTAGACAACGGGTCAAGTCTGGCCAGCGATCGCTATGCGGCAGGCCTGCAGCATGAGGTC
>JBGTDH010000111.1:0-2822 GCA_041748435.1 Pirellulales bacterium | reverse complement strand
GCGGCAGCCGCTGGTTCCGCCTGGAGAGAGCATGCGATCGGGGGGCACGATCAGCAGGTGATGTTTCTGGCCCGCGGCCGGATCGGACATCGTGAGCAGCCTTCAATCGCTTGTGCAGTCTCGGGCGGAGGCGTGCTGCTGTTTCATCCGCGTGGCGAGGACTGGAAGAGCGAGCACATCCCGCTGCCCGTGGGCGTGGGCACCGGCAAAGGCGTGGCCATCGGCGATCTGGACGGCGACGGCGACGGCGATCTGGCGTTCACGTGCGAGAACGCCAAGGGGCCGCTTTCCGGCGTCCGCTGGCTGGAGTTTACGGGCAATGCCCAGGAGCCGTGGCGATCCCACGAGATCGGCGGTCCCGAGGGAGTAAAGTTCGATCGCATTGAACTGAATGATCTCGATGCGGACGGAGATCTCGATTTAATCACCTGCGAAGAGCGCGACAATCTGGGCGTGGTGTGGTACCAGAATCCGTCCAAGAATGCCGCTACGCCGCAAGCGGCGAGCGCGCAGCCGAACATCATCTTTGTGCTGATGGACGACATGGGCTATGCCGATCTGGGGTGCTACGGCGCGAAGGACATTCGCACGCCGCACATCGATCGCCTGGCGCGCGAGGGGTTGCGATTCACCGACTTTTATGCCAACGCGCCGGTCTGCACGCCCACCCGCTGCGGCTTCATCACCGGACGATGGCAACAACGCGTGGGCTTCGAGTGGGCGATGGGCTACACCGCCGAACAATCGCGGCGCGTGAATGGTCAGTGGGTGCCCGAGCCGGACATGAACTCGCTCGGCCTGCCGGACCGCGAGGTGACGATCGCCACACTCCTGAAGCAAGCCGGCTATGCCACCGGTGCGTTTGGCAAATGGCATCTCGGCTACCTGCCGCAGTTCAATCCAACGCGGCGCGGGTTCGATGAGTACTTCGGCACACTCCTGGGGCACGCCGATTACTATCGCTACAACTACTTCGACGGCACGTACGAGTTGCGGGATGGAGAGCGTCCGGTAAAAGCGGAAGGTTATCTGACCGATCTGCTCAACCGCCGCGCGATGGAGTTCATCGGCAAGCATGCCCGCGAGCCGTTCTTTATGTACGTGCCGCATCAGGCGGTGCATGCGCCGTATCAGCCGCCGGGACGTCCCGAGCCGCCGGTGTCCAAGGCCGGCATGAACGACGGCGACCGCCGGGCGTATGCCGCCATGTTGGAACGGGTGGACGACGGCATCGGCCAGATGCTCTCCGAATTAGAGCGGCTCGGGATCGCCGACAATACGCTGTTCGTGCTCTCCAGCGACAACGGCGGCGCGCACTTCTCGGACAACACGCCGCTGTTTAACGGCAAGCAGACGTTGTGGGAGGGGGGCATTCGCGTGCCGTGCGTCATGCGCTGGCCCGCGCGGTTGCCGGCCGGAAAGGTCGTGCATCAATCGGCGATCACGATGGACCTGACGGCCACCTTCCTGGCCATCGCCGGAGCCCGCGTTGCGGCGGATCGCCCCTTGGACGGCATGAACCTGCTTCCGATGCTCACGGGCGAGCAGCCCCAGACGCCGCGCACTTTTTGTTGGCGCATCGATCGCACGTCGCGGCAGCAGAAGGCCATCCGCCACGGCAAGTGGAAGTACGTTCTCGACGGCGGCTACGTAAACCTGCTGTTCAACCTCGAAGCCGACCCCAGCGAACGCCGCAACCTCGCGATCCACGAACCCGAAATCATGCGCGACCTACAGCGACGCCTTGCCGCCTGGGAAGCCGAGATGGACGCCTCCCCGCGAGATTTTCTCGTGCATTGAGCCGATCGCTGCGCGGGCACTGTCACACGGCCCAATTGCGAGAGGGTCGTGATCGCAGCAGGTTGGCGTCTTCGTCGCCGACAAACTCTTCTTTGACGGGATCGAACTTCAGCTTGCGTTGCAAGATCCAGGCTATGGCGGCTGCGTGACAGGCGATGTGGGAGCGTCGCATTACGTCGGGATTGGCCGCTGTTGCGCCGCGCGAACGGATGCAGTCGAAGAAGTTCCTCGCATGGGCGGAGACGTCGAGCCCGCGCACTCGCTTCGTCGCATCGGGGAGTTGCTTCTGGAGCGATTCGGGCATGACGACGATTTCTCCTTCGTCACCGGTTTCGACCCAGCCCTCATCTCCGATGAATCGCACCGGACACGTCCCCAGTCGAGTGACGTATTCGGGGGACCGATCGCCGAACGGTTGCGGCAGGAAATCGATCACCAGCTTCACTCCGTTGGAGTAACGGCAGATCAGGTTTTTCTCGTGCGGTTCGTATTCGAGGGGCGTTGTATCATCGGCCTTGTTTGCCCACTGGCAAAGGTCCACGGTGTGGGCTCCCCAGTCGAGCAGCCTCGCGCCGGAATCGAAATCCCATTGCCCGCGCCATTTGCCGTCGCAGTACGATTGATGGAACGGCCGCCACGCCGCCGGGCCGAGCCACAGGTTCCAGTCGACCACGTCGCGCGGCGGCAGCGGTTGAGCCGGCAGCCAGGTGTTGTCGAGCGTGGGCACGTACACCGACGCGTGCATCGTGCGGAGCTTGCCGAGCTTCCCGGTGTGAACCAGCTCCACCGCCTTCTGAAAGTTAGGCACGCTGCGGCGCTGGGTCCCCGCTTGGAAGACGCGGCGCTCGCGGTGCATCGTGTCGGCCAGCTCCTGACAGGCGGCGATCGTGATCCCGCACGGCTTCTCACTGTAAACGTCCTTCCCGGCCTTCGCCGCCAGCATCGACGCGGCGGCATGCCAGCGATCGCCGGTTGCGACGATCACCGCATCGATGTCCTTGCGCCCGAGAAGGTCGCGAAAG
>JBGTDH010000110.1:0-2915 GCA_041748435.1 Pirellulales bacterium | reverse complement strand
CCACACGAACACGAACGGAAAGCACGGCAGCACGTACCGCATATGCTCGCTGAACCCCGTCTGCGAGCTCACAAACGCCAGGATCACGACCGCCGGCGCCAGCACGATAAACTCATCCCGCCATGTTCGTAGTCCCGCCTTCAGGCGGTCTGGCGTATCCCCAAACAGCCGCCTGAAGGCGGTGCTACCAAACGCCAACACCACCAGCACCCACGTCCCCAGCGGCACCTTGATCGCCAGCGCATACAAATAGTAATACCACCAGCCGCGCTCTCGAAACTCGCCCCGCAAGTACGATGGCCGGCCGTAGCTCTCGAAATCCCGCTTCTGCAGATCGATTCCCAACAGATAGTTCTTCGGCAGCGGCACCGGCAGTGCGGCAAACCACGAATCGGCGAATCGATTTCCGCCTCCCGGCGCTTTCTCGGTCCCCGCTTCCGCTCCCAGTGCCGCACTCACAAACCGAAACTCCTTCAATTGTGTGAGCGACCCCTCGAACCCGTAGCCCAGATTGATCACATAAACGGCAATCAGCGTTCTCACACAGAGCATGACGAACTCGCGGCGCAACGACCGGGAGCGATTGGCTCTTGGCTGTTGGCTATCGGCCAGACCGTCATCCGCTTTCCGCTTTCCGCTCTCCGCTTTCTCCGCGTCTACTTCATCCTTCATCCTTCCGCCTTCATCCTTCCGGCCTGTCCCCTGTCCCCTGTAACCTGTCCCCCTTCCCCAGCGATACACAGCCCACAGCACGAACCACAGCGGATAAAACACCACCAGCGTCGTCTTCGCCAATTCCGCCAGCCCCAGCACCACGCCGCTGCCGAGCGTTCCCCACCATGTCGGCGCCTGCAGCCACCGCCAGAACGTGTAGCAGGCAGCCACGGCCAGCGCCGTGCCTCCCATATCCGGCGTAATCAGCCCCCCATGCGCGAGTATGTTGGGACAAAAGCACCACAGGGTAAGAGCGAGCAGTCCCGCCAGCTCCCCTCTCCTTTTGGGAGAGTGCAGGGTGAGGGTTTCGTCGCTGTCGGCTCTTGGCTGTCGGCTGTCAGCCAGAACCCGGCGGCTCATGCCCGCCGGCTCGCCTTCTGCTTCATCCTTTATCCTTCCGCCTTCATCCTTCCGTCTGTCCCCCAGCCCCCAGCCTCCAGCCCCCAGCCCCTTTGCCCACACATACACCACCCATCCGCCCAACAAGCTGAACGGGACGCACGCCCACCGCGCCCACATCATCAGCCACATCGACCGCTCGCCGTTGGCCGCCACGAATGCCGCCCCCAGCGTAAACTCCGGCCGCGCCCCGACCCCTTCTTGAAACCCGCTCCAATCCGTCTCTGCTCCGACCAACACCACGGGCAGCGCCGCCACCACGCGCACCAGCGGCGGATTGACGTTGTAGACATCGAACCGTCCGAACTGCCACACGCTCACCCCCGCCACCAGATGCCCCGGCTCGTTCAACGTCGGACTGTGCCGCGCCGCGCTGCAAGCCAGCAGCAGCGCGTGCAGGCTCAGCAGTCCCGCGGCAATGTAGGACGCCTTGATGCGCATGAAGGTTGAAGAAGTACCGGCGCGTGAACGCAGACAATACCAAAAGGCAATTTAACAGAAGGACGCGAAGGGAACGAAGGGTTCAGAAATCAAGAGTCAGGCGCGGACCCTTCGAAGACAGTCAGAACACTCTCTCTGCCGTCTTGGTGTTTGTTCGTCCTTCGTTACCTTCGCGTCCTTCTGTTCCAAACCACAGGGCACTTCGTCGCTCGCGGTAGTCCGTCAGATGAGTGCCGATCAGCGTAGATAGATAAGTGTTCCTTCCTTGATCTGCTGTTCCACACCCTGTTGCGATGCAAAGGTCTCTGAACGACATTCAGGAACAAGGATCCCAAAAACCGGGAAAGGGAACCCGAAAGTTGTTGACAATCGCTGGTCAACCCCTAAAATCAGTTCCGCTCGATAATATGTCCCGCATTCTTAGTGGCGGGTCGTATGCTCTCGTCTTGGCGATTTCCTGGCGTCTGTGCGATCGCCTTTGGGCTGGGAATACTCGTTTGCTTTCTCTGCGTCTCGCGGAATGTGCTTTCCGCGTCACGATTTCTGGCATCCGATGGCCAACGGTCGGGACCGCTGCCTGACGATCTGTCGAACCATCGTGGCCTGCACATCGATTCGCTTGACCTCGGCGTGATCGAATCCGGTGGCAAACGAACGGCGGTAACGTGGCTTCGCAATTCCGGAACGCAATTGGTCATTCTCCAACGAGTGGTCACCAGTTGCGATTGTCTCTCCGTCCAGGTCGCACAGCCAGCCCTTGCCCCGGGCGACACGGTCCCGGTTCGGATTGATTTCGACGACAGCAAAGAACCAGGCTTTACCGGATCTCTCTGTGTTGAAGTCGACGCGATCGATCCCCAGGGGCAACGAGCACCACTTGGGACCATTGACCTCGAAATCTGTGTCGACGCGCGGGTCCGTAGCTTATTTGTCCCGTCATCTTTCAATCCAGTTCCTGTGCCCGAGGGACCTTTTTAAGGAGATTTACCATGCGTTTCGCCCACTTCTTTAACCGTACGCACGTCCTCCGATCGGCTCTCGCGATTCTGCTGATGACCGATTTGGTTGTCCTTGTCCTTGTCTGTGTTCCAGCCGCCATGGCAGACACCGGATGCAAGTCTTGCCATCACGATGACTATTGCGACGACGGTACGGGAGCTGGTGATGATGGAACGAATGGAGGCACATGCGAGCCTGTCAATGGAGCGGACGATTGCGATCCAGGGCGATCGCACGTTAAGTCATTTGCCGAACAGCACTTGTTCGAGGTAGGAGTCGTCCCAGCCCGCGGTGAGTCGCTTGTTCTTGATGCCGACTTTGAGCGTGGGCTCATTCTTGAGCATGCTGAGCGCCGTGCGGCG
>JBGTDH010000109.1:0-4389 GCA_041748435.1 Pirellulales bacterium | reverse complement strand
CTCCGGCTTCGCCATCATGGCGGGCGCCGGCGTCCCCGGCGGCGCCGTGTTGGGCGCGACCGACGACGAAGGTGGCCGGCCGATCCGCGACGAGTACAAGAGCGAGCACATCGCCGCCACGATTTACGCAAAACTGGGCATCCCGCTCGATCTGATCGCCCATTCCCCGGACGGCCGCCCCATCCGGCTGCTGGAAGACACTCACCCGATCCGCGAGTGGATGTAAGCCGCCCGCGGAAGCTCGGATTTGCGGCGTGATACACCGCCTACTGGTTGCGGAGGTTTGCATGACGGATTGCCAATTGAACCGGCGGCAAGCCCTGATGGTGGGCGGGTTGGGTGCCCTCAGCCTCGGCATGCCGGGCGTCGTGCTTGGCAATGACAAGCTGGATTCCAAGGGGAATGCCGTCGCCTCGGAGAAGTCTTGCATCTTCGTGCTCCTCTGCGGCGGACCAAGCCACGTCGATACCTGGGACATGAAGCCTGAGGCCCCGGACTCGATCCGTGGACCGTATCAGCCCATCGCCACCAAGGTGCCCGGCATGCGCATCAACGAGATGCACATGCGGCTGGCGACTTTGACCGATCAGTTCCTGCTGATTAACTCGATGCACCATCCGGGCGCCATCAGCAATCACTTCGACGCGATGCACAACCTGCTCAGCGGTCAATCGGAGGGTCGCACGCAGCAAGGCGTGACCGATGACCGGCCCTATCTGGGCTCGTTTGTCGCCAAACTCAAGCCCAGCCAACGCAACATCGTGTCCAACGCGTGGCTCATCAAGTGCGTCGGACCACCCGTGTTCTGCGCGCCGAACATCGGCATCGGCGGTTACCTCGGCTCGGCCTATGCGCCGGTGTTCGTCGGCTCGGCGCAGAACCACCCCGCGATGGCGGATTTCAAGCCGCCGGAGATTTACGACCTGGGCGACGAGCAGGCCTTCGCCCGACGCAAAGAGTTGCTCGGCCGCGTTGAATCGAACGCACTGGCCAACGACCGCAGTGGCAGGGACTGGATGGAGCTTCGTGCGAAGGCCTACGAAGTGATGACTCGCCCCGAAGGCCGCCAGGCGTTTGACATGACGAGCGAGCCGGCGAAGCTGCGCGAGCGTTATGGGATGCACCCGCTGGGGCAGAATCTGCTGCTTGCGAGACGCATGGTCGAGGCCGGCGTCCGGTTTGTCACGGTCAATGGTTGGACCGGACAGGCGAAGCACGACACCGCCGGTCCGCCCAGCAGCAGTTGGGACATGCACGGCGGAAACATGGGCATGGGCAATGCCTTCGGCGACGGTTCGTACGGCATGGGATTTTGCCTGCCGCGTCTGGATCAGGCGCTGGCCGGGCTGCTGTCCGACCTCCGGGAGCGCGGCATGATGGACAACACGCTCGTGGTGGTGATGGGCGAGTTTGGCCGCACTCCCAAAGTCCTGACCCAAGAACCGCCCGGCCGTCAGCACTGGCCCCAGTGTTTCTCCGCCATCCTTGCCGGCTGCGGTATTCGCGGCGGAGCGGTCTACGGCAAATCCAACAAGCACGGCGAGTATCCCACGGTCGACCCCGTTCGCCCGGAGGAACTGGCCGCCACCATCTACCACGCGCTCGACATACCGCTCAACGCCCCGCAAAACAACAGCGGCATCTCGCGCCCCATCACGACGGGCAAACCGCTCTTGGAGCTGTTCGGGTAGTGCTGGCGATGCAGAAACCGCAGGGTTGCATGGAGCAAATTGGGCTTATGCGCGCTCCAGGTCACTGTAGGACGGTCACTGAGTGATCGCCCTCTTCGCCGGTTGTGTAGAATGCAAGTGCGAAAGGAGCGTGAGCCATGAGCCTGACGGGAAACGTTGTCAACGGATGATTGTGCTGGATCCGCCGACAGTATTACCTGAGGGGACCCGCGTGGAGATTGTGGTCCGGAAGCCCGCGGAAACTGACCGGGTGGCGCGGTTTCGGGATTTGGTCCGCCAGTGGAAAGCCACCACGCTCTTTACTTCGTCGGGCACCGAGATGGCGTTGCACCCGGCATATCAACAGATCATAGGCATGGGCAAGGAAGCACTTCCGCTGATTCTGGCAGAACTCAAGCGAGAAGAAGATCACTGGTTATGGGCGCTGAAATCGATTACCGGCGAGGATCCCGTACCTGAGGCCGATCGCGGCAGCGTCCCGAAAATGACCGGAGCCTGGTTGCAGTGGGCTCAAAAGCATGGTTACTTGCCATGTCGTTGAACGCGGTGTTTCCTGATCTGGCCGAGGAAGGGTTCCGCGAAACCAGCCCGGCCACAACCCGCTACAATTGCATCGCCTGGGCGGTTGGGCCTACGGACGCCTGGTGGTGGCCCAGCCCGGAGTCGGTACATTATTGGCCGTCAGGCGTGCCCCGCGAGGAAACGGTGGCGGCATTTCTGGAGGCGTTTGCAACCATGGGATTTCTGCCAGCGGAAGATGCTGGCTGGGAACCGAAGTTTGAGAAACTGGCGCTCTATGCGCGGGATGGAAAGCCTACGCACGCGGCTCGTCAACGGTCGGACGGCACGTGGACCAGCAAACTGGGCAAGTACGTCGACATCAGCCATACGCTTCGCGGCATTGAAGGGCCGGCTTATGGCCAGGTAGTCGCATTCATGAAGCGTGCGGCTCAAGCATAACTGCTCGCCCCTTACCAACAGATTATCGGCATGGGCCAACAGCCGTGCCGCTGATTCTCGAGGGCTAGCGAGAACAGCGACTGTGATTCCCCGTGTTGGGACGGTACGATGAACCTTATGGACCGTCAACGCTCCAGCAGCGAACAGGACCGTGCAGTGTCTCACAATCGCTCGGCGCCGCAGACTTGATGGTTGCCTTTCTCCGCTGGCCGGAATTGCCCGATAGCCAGATGAAACGCTTTGTGACTTGCGCTTGCGGCGTAGCGGTGTGGGACAAGCGACCTCGCCGTCTGGGATGAGTTGATTCAGGGCCGCCAACCTACACGGAGCCAGCCGATGTTCATGAACTGTCCCCGTGCTTGGAAGATGTTGTTGTGCCTGTTCCTGCTCGCAAGCGGGGCCGCGGCAGCCGACGACGACCTGGCAGAGAAGCGCGTGGAGTTGAAGAAGAATGACCGCATCATCTTCTTCGGCGACTCGCTGACGTCGTTGGCCGGCCAGGAGGCCCCGAAGGAGCACGTCGCCAAAGGTTACGTGCGAATCGTTCGCGAGAAGCTGCAAATGGCCCACCCGGACAAGAACATCGACGTGGACTGGGTCGCCACGGGCGGTCACACGGTTCCCCAACTCGTCCAGCGCGTCGAGAAAGATGTGCTCGCCAAAAAGCCGAGCATCGTGGTGATCCAGATCGGGTGCAACGACGCCCGTCGTGTTGCCAAGGAGACGTTTAAGACGAGTTTGGAGCAGCTCATCGACCAACTGCAGGCCGCCGGCGTTCAGGTCGTCCAGTGTACGCTCACCAGCGTCGGCGAGAAGCACGACGGCAGCAACCAGCACGACGCCAAGCTGGATGAGTTCGCTCAAGTGCAGCGCGAAATCGTCAAGGCGAAGAATGTTCCCCTCAACGACCTCCGCCAGGCATTTGTCGCACATTGGAAGCAGCACAACCCGGACAACCAGGCCAGCGGCATCCTCACCTACGACGGCAACCATTTCAACCAGCGGGGTCACGACTTCGTGGCCGAGCAGATGCTGCGAAAGTTCAAGTGATCACCTCCTGCGCGCCATGAAGTCTCGAATTCTTTGCCGATGGTCGCTGGCGAGCTTGCTGCTGGTACTCCAGTTCGTACTGCCCATCCAAGCCGACGAACCGCCCACGACCGGTTTGCAGACCGGCCCGCAAACTGAGCAGCGCTTCCCTCCACTGCAAGTGCCGGCCGGGTTCCAGGCCCGGCTCTTCGCCTGCGATCCGCTCATCGAGTATCCCTCCGCCATTGCCCGCGGTCCAAACTCCAATTCCCTCTTCGTGGCCATCGATTACATGACGGGACTGGGGACCGAAATTGTTCGCCGCGACGAGATTCGCCTGATCGAGGACACCAACGGGGATGGCTATGCCGACAAGGCCACGGTCTATGCCGACGGCTTCAATTCCATTCAAGGGCTGACGTATCACGACGGCGCCGTGTACGCCATGC
Source organism: Pirellulales bacterium (assembly GCA_041748435.1). GTDB lineage: Bacteria > Planctomycetota > Planctomycetia > Pirellulales > JBGTDH01 > JBGTDH01. The sequence continues at coordinate 260 of JBGTDH010000109.1, read as the reverse complement.
ACTCTCCTTATCTGACGGCCCTGCGCGACCGCAATGGCGATGGCCGAGCCGAGGAGCGCCGGGACCTGCTCCTCGGGCTGGGCCTCCCGCCGGAAGAGAATCCCGTGCGCCTGCACTGCGCCAACGGGCTGGTTATGGGTCACGACAACTGGCTGTATCTGGCGTTGGGCGATCATGGCTGCGAAGTGACACGGCCTGAAGGCGATCGGCTGGTGCATCACGGCGGCGGCATCCTGCGCTGCCGGCCCGACGGCAAGGAC
>JBGTDH010000108.1:0-4492 GCA_041748435.1 Pirellulales bacterium | reverse complement strand
CAGGGGCAAGTCTGGATGGAGGCGTTCCCCAAGCATCAGACCGATGCCGCTAACTTTCAGCGTGCCACCATCATCCTGGATGGCATTACGCTCTTCCCGCAGGCGATCGAGGTGCATCTCCCCAACGGGAAGAATCGTCACGTGCATCAGTTCCAGAACAACCTGGTGAACAACGCCGGGCTGCTGCGATTTCTCAAAGGCGACTTTTCCCGCCCTGCGTTGCCGCGCGGCTGGACCAAGATTGAAGATACGCCCCGCACCGCGGCCGCACCGCCGGCCGCCAAGCGGGGTTAGCCGATCCCCACCACTTCAAAGCCCTGGCGATACTGCTTCTTCACGTATTGCTCGGCCTGACTGGCGTTGGTGGCTTTCAGGTTCGCGGCGTCCCACTCGATGCGCTGGCCGGCGCGAAAGGCCACGATGCCCAACAGCACCGTTTCCGTAAGAGCGCCGGAATAATCGAAGTTGCACGTGGTGGGCGAACCGGTCTTACAGGCTTGCACCCATTCGTCCCAATGTCCGATCGAATCCGGGATGCTCTTGGCCGGCGGTTGGAAACCGTCGAAGCCGCCTGTCGGAAGAAGCTGATACCGGCCGTAATCGGCGGCCAGCATGCCGCGCTCGCCGACGAAGAGCACGCCCAGACCCCAGGAGGCCAGCGGCTTACCGCTGGCATCGTGGGTGTTCTTGACCAGCTCGTGATGCGCCCCGCCATCGGACCAGTGGAACTTTACCGCGGGCGACTCACCCCGCGCGGGAAACTCGTAGGTGGCCTTGCACCAGTTGGGCGCGCCGTCGGGATGCACTTCGGGACCCTCGGCCGTCACGGCCACCGGATGCCGCAGGTTCAAGGCCCAGAAGGGCAGATCCATCACGTGGCAGGCCATATCGCCAAAGGTGCCGGAGCCGTACTCCCAAAACCGCCGCCAGTTCTGTGGATGAATATCGGGCGAATAAGGACGCGCGCGGGCCGGACCGAGCCACAGGTCCCAATCGAGATTTGCCGGCGCCGGCCGATCGGTCGCGGTGAACCGCCCGTCCGACCAGCCCTTGTTGCACCAGTTGAACACTTCTCGCACCGGACCGATCGCCCCGGATTGGATCACTTCCACCACGCGGCGATAGTTGCTTCCCGCGTGAATCTGCGTTCCCATTTGCGTGGCCACCTTCTTGCGGGCAGCCAACTGCGCGAGCACGCGAGCTTCTTGCACGGTATGCGCCAGCGGCTTCTCGCAGTAGACGTGCTTTCCCAAGTCCATCGCCAGTGCCGCGGCCGGCGCATGCGTGTGATCGGCGGTGGAGACAACGACGGCGTCCAGATGCCTGGCCTCCTTTTCCAGGAAGCGGCGATAATCGCGATGCCGCGTGGCATCGGGGAAGATCTGCGATGCCATGTCGAGGAAATTGGTGTCCACATCGCATAGCGCCGCAATATTCTGACCGCGCAACTGCTCCACATTGTGCCTGCCCTTGTTGCCGCACCCCACGATGCCCAGGTTGAGCTTTTCGTTGGGCGAATTCGTCTCGGCTGCGCGCAGCGGGTTGACGTAGAACCCCGATGCAATCGCACCGGCAACCGCGGTGCGGCGCAGGAACTGACGGCGAGTAACGTGTGCGTTCATAACGAAGCCTCGAGTAAGTGCCGGCATGCTTTGCCAACCGTCTTCATACCGCGAGACGCGATCCAGTTGCAAGTAGTTCACGTTCAACTTGGTGGCCCCGGTGTCCTTCCCTCAAACGCGCGGAAGCTACTCCAACCAGATGGGTTGCGTGAAGGCGCCGTTGGTAGCGATGTCCCAGACCTCGAGGCGAACCCAGCGGTGGCCGATGAGTTGGGGCGCTACCGTCAGTAGGCGTTGACCAAAGGGCTTGGTGTCCGAGAGGTCGATGCGTTGGCGATGCACGCGTTGGCCATCGCCGCTGACGATCTCGGCAAAGGACAACGGAAAGGTCCAGCGGAGCTTGGCCTGGAGTTGCGGCGTTGTGCCGGCTGTCAGTTTCAGCGTCTCGCCGCTGCTCTTGTCACCCACGGTGCAACGCGGGATGAGCACTTCGCCCGTGGTCACAAAGAACCGGCCGTCTCGCAGCGCGTCCAGCACGCTCTGCCAGCCGTCTTCATACCGGGGCACGCGATCCAGTTGCACGTAGTTGACGTTCATATGGGCGTACAGCTCGTGCGTGGGATCGATCTTAAACACGTCGACCTCGCCGGGCGCGTACTTCTTGTGCCCCCAGTTGGCCATGTCATCCAGCAGGTTCAGAACCCGCTCGCCGAGCTTGTCACGCGAGAGATCGCCCGGCATGGCCTTCCACGCTCCGCCGAGCCAGAAGTCGGCGATGAAGAAGTCCTCGTTCCGGAAAACATCGGGCGTCCAGCTCGATGCCTTGATCCGCGGATGGGCCGACCAAGCCAGACCGCGCTCCTCTTTGAGCAAACGGATCATCTCGGCCCGGTTGCCCACGTGATAGACCTTGCCGTATTTCGGATGCACTTCGACGTACGGCTGGCCGCGCTCGCGAACCATCGTCCAATACACGGGCTTGGGGAACAGACTCATCCAATGACCGGGATGCTTGCCCTCCAGTTGCAGCCCGAGGTGGCTGTTCCCCTCCTCGCCGGGAATCAGCAGCAGTTGATCGTCCGACCAGCGGCGGCATTCGGTGAACATGGCCTCCATCTCGGGCAATCGCAGCGGGCCGGGATCCTTGGGATGGCCATCGCCGTGAAACTCCCCCAGATGCACGAGGCTCACGCCGAGGTCCTTGAAGATTTTTACATAATCGGGCGGCTGCGTTCGCTCGATCCCTTTCTCGCGCTCTTTCATCGCCGCTACGGCAATGGCCATGTGATAGTGGCTGGTCAGCGTCTGATAGCCGGGCAGCGGAACGAAGCGATCGTCGTGCGTGTAGCGCAGCGTTTCCTGGAGCGCTTCTTCCGCCGATCCGGAGGAGAGCAGAAGGAACATGCCCATGCGATGCACGACCTCGGGCGGAGCATTGAACCAGGGCACGTAGTTGCCGCCACCGTCTTTGCTCTGCCGGATGCCAAAGCCGGTGCGCATGCTCTGCTGATACCCCCGACCGCACCATGTAAAGCCGAGGTTAGTCGAATAATCGCGCGGGAACTGGAACTGATGCGGCGGCGGGAAGCAGGTCAGTGCGCCCTGTTTGCCCGTGGCCATCATCGCCCGATGCCGGACATTCACCGGTGCGGCCGGTTCGTTCGCCTCGGCGCTTTGCATGCGGCCCGCGGTGTCTTTCCACGACACGCTGTTCCACGAGGGAGTGTCGGCCAACAGACCGGCGTCGTAGAACACCGCCAGACCGTCTTGCGACGTCTTCAACAGTGCCTCAACGCGCACGAGTCGCGAGCCGGCATAGAACGTCAGCTCCCAGGCACCGGAGAAGGGACCGACCGTGAGCCCCTCCAGGGTGACGGTTGCCCGCGAGCCGGACCCGGCGACACGGACCGCGCCGAGCGTGAATTGCGACGTCTCCACGCGATGCGGCCGGCGATGCGGATTATCGAAGAACACCTCCCATTTCTGTTCCGGCGGCTTCCCAGGCGGCATCTCGCGCGTGCCGATCGTGAGGAACAGTGCCGGATCGACATCGCCCAGGATGACGCCGGCATCTGTGGCTCCGCGCCGCGTGGCGAATCGCTGCACCAGCGGCTTCTGGCCGGAGAGATCGAGCGTTACCTCGCCCGCCTCGTCATCGGCCATCGGCCATTCGATCCGTAGGCGATCCACCGCGGCGCGCACGCGCACTTCGCAACTCTCCTGGTAAGCCGAAAGATCGAGTTCCGCCTTGGCGGCAGCAGGCGATGCCATTGCCAGCAGCACCAGCACGACACCACGGCCATGACTTGCCAAACAATCGAGCGACATGGCATTCCTCACGAGCCGGCACCGATGACGTTCTGAGCATCCACGCACAATATCCCTCGCTTGCGCGTCGGGCTAGTCTCCGTAACGGCAAGCTAACCGTTCGCGGCACGCGTTGCCAGCATCCAAGCTGACCTTTGTGCCCTGCTCGCGGACCGTTACACTCCGCCGCGATCAGCTTCGCGGTAAAGGTTTCAGCCGGCCGCGTGTGCGGGCCGAACTACATCAGAGCGGACACCTCTTGTTGGAAAAGGACGCCGCATGTCCCTCATGACACAGCCTGGCACTCGGCTCTCCGTGGCCGTTCTCGCCGCCGATGGAGCCACGGAACTAGCCGCCACACTGGCCAGCCTGCGCGAGGCCGCGGACGAGACCCTCGTCATCGATACCGGCCTCACGCCCGGCATCGCCGCAATCGCGAAATCGGCTGGCGCCAAAGTGATACCGCACGTCTGGACCAGCGATTTCGCCGCTGCCCGCAACGCGGGACTCGCTACCGCCCGCGGAGAGTGGGTGTTGTGCGTCGATGCCGGAGAGCAACTCCCGGCCGATCAGATCGGTGCGTTACGGGCGATTCTGGCCTTGGATCACGAACGGCGGCAGGC
>JBGTDH010000107.1:0-1983 GCA_041748435.1 Pirellulales bacterium | reverse complement strand
CCTCCCGCGGCCGGCGCCTGCGGAGCAGTCAGCGACGGAACCGAGGCGGCGGAGATTGATGAGATGGTGGACATGAGCGGGGGTCAGGGATCAGGAATCGCGGGCAGGATTGTGTTCGTTGTTACGCACGGCACTCAGTACTGAGTACTGAGTACTTCTTACGCCAGGATCTTCAACGTCTGCTGGGCGAGGTCTTTCGTCACTTCGATCGCTCCGATGTTGGCTTCGTAGGCGCGGGTGGCGTTCAGCGAATCGACAAACTCAGTCACCATGTCTACGTTGGGATACGCCACCCAGCCGGCGCGAGGACCTTCCTTCACGGCGTCGGGATGGCCAGGTTGATACTTCCAACGCGGCTCGGACTGCTCGGTCTCGATGGAGCTGACTCGTACGCCCGCGGCGCCTCCCTCGCGTTGGCCCGCCGGCTCGACGGTCTGAAACACGGCGAAGCGACGTTGATAGGGCGTCGCCTCTCCCGCTTCGTTGTGCGTGGTGGAGAGATTAGCCAGATTGCTGGCGATGGCGTTGAGCCGTGTGCGCTGGGCGACCAGGGCACTGGTGCTGGCGTCAATGGCATTAAACATTGTTTGTCCTCGTGATTCTCTAATTCACGCCTGTTCGCGGGGCAGCCGCCTGAAGGCGGTACTACGAACTAGGCTCTCTCGCTCACGGCCGCTTGCAACAAACGGAACTGGCTGTTGAGGATGGCCAGGGCCAGATTGTGCTTCGTCTGGTTCTTGCTCATCTGGGCTACCTGTTGTTCCAGGCCGACGTTGCCTTCGTCGTGATACACCATGCCCTTTACATCATCGCTGACCTGGGAGACCTCATCGTTTTTGACTGCGGCCGCTTGGGAATAACCGGCGGAGGGCGTTTGATCGCGAGCGCGCAGAGCCTGTCCGAGTTGCTTCTCGAAATTCTGCTGCGACAGGTCGCGCACTCGGTAGCCGGGCGTATCGAGGTTGGCCAGATTCCCCGCCAGCACGGCATGCCGCGACTGCGTGAAGTCGACCACCTGCTCCAGCGCGGGAATCGTCGTCGAGTTGAATAGCGCCTTCATCGGGACACTCCTTTGTCCTGCGAACTTGATTCACTCTGCTTGCAACTGCCGCGCCCAGCACGCGGCGGCGATCTGGAGCCGGCGTGCTGGTCGCTGTTTTCTCTCACTTTCTTCTCCGACGCGTCCGATAATCGATGTGCCGCACTCCATTGCTCTGTCGCCGATCGGCAGAAACTGCGCGACGGCGAGCGGCAGCAATTGCCGATCGCGATACTACTGACGACTCTTGGCCCGCGGCGTGTAACCGTACTCCTTGAGCTTGCCGGAGAGTGTCCGCAGCCCGATGCCCAGCGCCTCCGCCGTCTTGGCCCGATGCCCGTTGAAGCGATCCAACGTGGCTTCAATCAACTGCTGCTCCATCTCCTGCAAGCTTAGGCCGACCTGCAAACTGCTTTCCGCGGGCGTGGCGTCTACGTTCGATTCCAACAGCCAGGGGCGCAGCTCATCGGCCAGGATCGGCCCGCCGCCATTGAGCACGCTGGCCCGCGTCATGATGTTCTCCAACTCGCGGACATTGCCCGGCCAGTTGTAGTGCGCCAACAGATCGACCGCCGCCGGCTCCAAAGCAGCCGCCGGTTTTCGCAACCGCTCGGCCGCCCGACGCAAGAACAACTCCGCCAGCTCCGGCACGTCTTCGCTCCGCTCGCGCAACGGTGGGACAATGAGTGGCAGGACATTCAGCCGATAGTACAGATCTTCGCGAAAGCGTCCCGCGGCGACTTCGCTCGGCAAGTCGCGATTCGTGGTGGCCAGCACCCGCACATCGACATGCACGGTGCGGCTTGAGCCGACGCGCTCGAACGATCGTTCTTGCAGAACCCGCAACAGCTTGGCTTGCAGCGGCAGCTCGATCTCCGTGATTTCATCGAGCAGAATCGTTCCGCCTCCGGCCAGCTCGAACCGGCCGGTGCGCGCGGCATCGG
>JBGTDH010000106.1:0-5316 GCA_041748435.1 Pirellulales bacterium | reverse complement strand
GTGATCTCTTTGGCGAAGCGATAACCGTAGGTGAAGTTTCCCCAGCCCAGCGGCCGGGCCAGCCGGTCGCGGACGTATGCTTCCAACTCCATGCCGCTGATGTGCCGCACCATCATCGAGGCCAGATGCGCCGATGCGGAGGCGTAGGAGTAACCTTCTCCCGGCGCGCACCACAGCGTGGCGGCCGAGGTGTTGCGGCCCTGATATTCGATATCCCGCTGGCCGGCGGCCACGGCATCGATCATCGCCGCCGTGCCATCGGGTCCCGGCGGATCAAGGATGGTCTCTTGTCCTCGCACACGGCTGGGGTTGTTGCCCCGGATGCCGGCGGTGAAGGCCAGTAACTGGCCGAGCTTGATCTGGGACTTCCTCGGATCGGAGAGTGGGAACACTTCGGGGGGCATGTAGGTGGGCGTGAACACCTTCTGATCCAGCCCGTTGGGGAACAGGTCCGGCCGCTCGGCCATCAGAATGCCTACGGCCACGCTGGTGACGGATTTGGCGCAGGACGCCAGGTTGGGTGTAACCTCACGATGGCCAAGCCCGAAGTACCTCTCGTAAGCCAGGTAGCCGTGCCGCACAACGAGGAGTCCGCCGTTCTTGGTGCTGCTCTCGGCGACGGCCAAGGCCTCGTCGAGCTTGGCCGTGTCCAGACCGGCCAGGCGGCGCGCCTCTTCCGGCGCCGTCGCGGTTTGCCAGCCTCCTTGCGTGTCCGGCGGCGGGAAGTACGCGAGGTCGGACTGAGCTCGCTTCACGGCCTCGAAGTACCAGCGGACGCCGGGATCGGACGCCGTGCCTTGGCCGCCGAGATCTCGATTGGGGCCGGTGCTGAAGTGGAACAGCACCGCCCGGCTGTCCGGGGTGGTGAATACGTAGCGCCCGGCGGCGCTGGTCGACAGCGTCTGCTCTTGGCGTGAAATCGCATCGAATTGCCGCACCGTCCATGTGCCCGCGGGAAGCTGAGCGGTGACTTCCGCCTGCTTGTCGGTTCCCAGCACATACTCCTGGCCGGGCCAAGCCATCGCGCGGAAGGCCGGATCGAGGTTCGGGAAAGCCGCGGCGTCCGGGGCCATCTTCCAGAACGTCACGTGCTGGTCAATCCGCTCACGCAGCCAGCCGAGATTCACGGCTGACGCATGCTCCGCGGGATCGAACTTGCCCCAGAAGTAATGTCCCAGCTTGTTGCCGCGTTTCTCGCCGGTCGAGCCATAGCCGCCTCCCAGAAACGCCCCCAGGTGCGCGGCAATCGTGTCTTCGTCGGTGTGCTTGTCTCCCAGGCCCGTGTAGCTGAGCTCGTCGTTGATCGTGGGCTTGTTGCGCGGCATGATACCCGGCGATTGCCACGTGCGCAGGTTTACATCGGCCGCGGCGGCGATGTGCCGCAGCTTACGCTGAATAATCTGATGATCGTTCCACGGCGGTAGCGTATCAAACTTCGTGGCCCATGCCGGATCCTCCTGCCTCTTGGACTTCGTGCCGGGATGCTGCGAGGCATGAATCGAGAGCGGCGTGGGATACGGCAGGTACTTCTTGATGGTCGCGCCAAATGCCGCCGCTTCCGCCTCGGACCAGAGCGGCTTCTTGATCTCGTACTCGTTGCACAAACACAGCCAGACGTTGGGATAGCTGCCATACCGGGCCGCCACGTAACGCAGGTAGGGCGTGGCATCGCCACGGTTGGCCGCCGCTCGCAACGTGGCGCGGACGTCCTCCACGTCCGGCCCACACAGAATCAGATCGGCAATCAGATCGTGCTCCAGCGCCGCGTTCACGGCGACATCCACCCGCTCGCGGAACCACTTGGGATTCGGCCGATGGCAGTGATCGCCGGAATCGGTCGGCCGGCCGTTATCGTCCAGAAACGGTTTTTCGGTGGGATGCGGGTATCGGTCCCCCATAAACGTGAACCGCAGCTTCTTGAAGTACCGGGCATTGGCCGCAATATCGGCGGCGATATCGTTGCCGCTGGGGCCGTCGTCCTTCATGCCGGAGAGAAAGCTGTAATGCGTGTTGCCGAAGATGTACTGATGCGAGCCATCCGAGCGGCGATACCAGCGCCGGCCAGGACTTTCGGCATCGACCAGCCAGAACCCCCGGCGCTTGGACGGCGCCGCGGTGACGTGGCCGCCCTGTTGCTGGCCGTTAAGCTGCGGAACGTTCGACTTCACCGTGACCAGCTCCCAGCGGCCCTCACGCGTCGGGCAGAAGCGCACCTTGAACTGATCGCCGCCCTCGTGAAAGCCATGAACCGTGAGTTCCTCTCCTTGCGCGTGCCGGAACGTGGCGATCAGTTCCACATCACGGGCCGGTGCGTTGGCCGGGCTTTGGGCCGGTCCGGTGAACGCAATCTCGACCACCGAGAAAGTGTCCCCGCGGCCAATCTCGGCGGCGCCGACTGGGAGAATCGCACCGAGACACGCCAGACACAGAGCGCCCATAACATTCCCGCGCAACAAGGCAATGCAATGCATGGAAGATTCCCCTTCGATTGTTGACTCGCACCCCACCGGTGCCGATTGTAGTTTCACAGAGTTGGACGGCTATGCACAGCGTTGGGAAGAACTTGACGAGGACATCGCCGTGCCGGGTATTGTCAGCGACCGGCTTCAGCTCCCGCTCGACCCGCTTGCCTGACTACCAGCGCAACGTTGGCGGAAGGAACTCCGCCGCCAGGTGTTCGTAATAAGGGCGCAGCGCGGCGACATCGGGACGCGGGGCGCCTTTGGTGTACAAGTCGTAGGGATTGAAGGCTTGCACCCAGGGCAAGTAGCGGCGATCCCGCTCGTCGAGCAGATGCTCGTAGGCCCCCTCGCGATGCCACGGATAAAACGAGTGATAGCGAATCATGTACAGCGCCTCCAGTGGCAAATAGTCGCGGACCACGTGGTACAGATACTCGTCGTGTCCCCACGACAAGAGCACGCGGTCCAGACCGCAATGGGGCTCGTAGATTCCACAAGGCGTGCCATACTCCGGAATCTGTTGGTCGGGGTTGTCGGCGAAGAACTCGGCAAAGACGATCTGCGGGGAGAACGCGCAGCCGACGGGAAACGTGTCCCCCACCACGGCCCACTGCGGCTCGCCGAACAGGCAGAGCATCTTCCCCAGATCGTGAATCAAGCCGGTCAGAATGAACCAGCGGGAGCGACCGTCCCGGCGCAGGGCCTCCGCCGTTTGCAGGCAATGCTCGATCTGCGAAAGATCCGTGTCGGGATCGCTGTCGTCCACCAGCGTGTTCAAGAACTCCAGCGCTTCCCAGACGGACATCTCGCGTTGCGCCAGCGGCAAGTACTTGGCCCGCCGAGCACGGACGAAATCAACCGTCTGGTAGCGGTGATTCAACTGATAGAACTCCCGCACTTGCGGACGAACCTGCGAGGCATAGTCGCGGAACGCCTCGCGCGGCTTGTCGGGCTGCGGATAGCGCTCGCGCAGATCGTCTTCCCACTCGTCGAGACTTTGCAGCGGTTGGTTCATGGCGACGGGGTCGTTGTCCAGGGTCCAGTAGATGGCCGCCTCCGGCGAGTTGGAACACCAGGGTACGGGTGAAGGATAAGCAACGTCGTTGTCCAGGGTCCAGTAGATGGCCGCCTCCGGCGATCAGCGCGGACGTAGTGTTCACCTCAACCGCGGGCCGTCAGTCGAGCCCCAGATTCCGGCGAACGTCAGCCATACTGTGGCGCTTCGATTCCTGCGAACGTTCTTTCAGCAGGGCCATTAGATCAGGGTTCTGACGAATCAACGCAGCCTCATGGGCAAGGTCGTCGAATTCAGCCAGTAGAAACTCCTTTCCATCCGCGGCGCGCAAGACCAAGGGGCCTTCGCTTGCGATTTTCACCAGATCCTCAACGCTCGCAGCGGATTGCCCAATGTCGATCGTTTTCATAAGTCGTATTCCGTTGACTGTTCTGGACCTGAACAAGATCATCATAGTAGGATGGCCGTATGACTCACAACGTTGATGCGATCTACGATCGAGGCGTGCTTCGCCCGCTCGAACCGCTGATTCTGCCGGAGGGCACTCGAGTGCATTTGCGCATCGAGGAGGAGAATGGGTCCGTGGGAGTGAAACTGTTCCCGGCACGAATACATGGCCCCAGGCTTACCAATCCGGAGCAGGCGGCGGAGTTCAACATGGAAATTCGGGAGATCAAGGATGCCGGCGTATGATTCAAACTCCTTTCAACCGCCTGCTCCGCTGGCGCTCGTAACTATTCGTTCGCCGACGACCGGAGTCGCCGTCTCCAACGTGCCGATGCTTCTGGATTCCGGGGCCGACGTCTCTCTCCTCCCGCGAGAATCGATTGCCGAATTAATCGATACTTCACAAGAGTCCCGGCAATACGAAATCGAAGGATTCGACGGCACCAAGAGTTGGGCCCCCGTTGCCCATCTTGAATTGTGGTTTCTGGGCAAATCGTTTCGCGGGCAGTTTTTGGTTGTCGATAGCGGCCACGGAATATTAGGGCGAAACGTTTTGAACGCCGTCTCGTTGCTGCTTGATGGACCGTCTCTCGTCTGGAAAGAGCATCGGTAACACGTTTCTCGCGCGGAGATGGGATAGGGCAGTTGATCTCAACCTGAAGCGGTGATGAAATCGACGTCGAGACGTTGCAGTGGTTGGTTCATGGCGACATCGGCTCCTTCAAAAACTGCTGCAGCCCCGCCAGATCGTCGGTGTTGATCAGATCGACGCCCGCGGCGCGCAGCTCGCGCCACACCTCGACGCGCTCGGGCGTGGCCCAGAACCGCACGCGGCGGCCCCGGCCGTGGGCCTTGGAAACAATCTCCAACAGTTTACTGCGCTCCGCCTCGGGCATTTGACCATCGCCCGTCCAGCGGAAGTTGCGTCCCCAGTGATCGCTGATGAGCGGCAGCAGATGCGGGGGAACCGTGGACTCCAGATCGGTCAATCGGCCATCGATCCCGACGTAACGCACCAAATCGGCGGCGATGGTTTCACGGGCGCGCTCGCCCGAAACGATGGCCACCACGGCCTGTTGCTCGAATTGACCGTCGCGGACGCACGAAACGATGTCGCTATATTGTGCCAGCAGCTTCGCCAGGGCCGCGTAGCTGGCTTCGGGATCGGCCTTGATATCGATCAGCAGCGTGAGCGGCGGCCCGTTGCGATACACCCGCCCGCCGTTGGCGCGCACACGCTCGCGCAGCGGCTCGAGATACAAGGCCTGCAGGGTCCGCTGCGGTTTGATCTCCTGGGCGGTATGGGCGACCAGCAACTCCCCGTTAACCAGAAACACGTCGGCCTCCACACTGCAGAAGCCATGCGCCAGCGCATCCAGCAAGGGCCGCTGG
>JBGTDH010000105.1:0-5108 GCA_041748435.1 Pirellulales bacterium | reverse complement strand
GCCCAGGCGAATGTAGTTGCTCTGAAAGCGATCGTGGTAACGCGCGGCCAGGGTGAGCAGGCTGTAGCAGGCAATCTTCTCGTAATCGGCCACGTCGCGCAGCCGCCACCAGCCGCCCGGCCAAGGATCGGGGAAGTTGGTTGTCTGTGCGTAATGCGGCATCCCGCGGCCGCCCCCTTTCAGCTCGTCCTTGCGCTGAAACACGGGCGTGGCCACGAGCGGGCTGGCTGCTTCGGTGAGCAGGCCCACCATGTTGTGCCGTTGCGACGTGGCGCGAAAGCCGCCGGCCCACCAGTTATCGAAGAAGGCCCCGTGAATGACTCCCTTCTTGCCCGCGGTGGCCAGGTCTGCCGCCATATGCCCGCCGACAATCATCAGGCTCTGATCGATCACAGGATGCACGTTGGCGTTCTTGGGATCGAAGAACGGCGGCACAAAGAACCGCACGCTGGAGTTGCCCATCTGATGGATGTCGTACACGATCGTGGGGAGCCAGTCTTTATAGAGCACGCGGGACACGACGCGGGTTTCCACCAAGGCCTGCATGAACCAATCGCGATTGTTGTCGTGCCCGGCGTACTTTTGATAGAGCCACGGCATGCCAATGCCCTCCCAGGGCTTGTCCCGGGACGGCTCGTACCAATCGATCACTTTGTTGAGTCCGTCCGGATTGGCGGAGGGGACCAACAACAAAATCGTGCGGTCGAGGATTTCTTTCGTGCGCGGCGAATCGTCGGTTGCCAGTTCGTAGGCCAATTCCATCGAGAGTTGACTGGAGGCAATCTCGGAACTGTGCAGATTGCAGTTGTAGAGCAGCACGACTTTGCTGGAGTCGACGAGCCGCTGTTCCTCGACATCGTCTTTGATCGGGCGCGGATCCGCGATCTTGTGCTGTGCCTGCCGATGCTGGTCAATCTGGGCGATCGTGTCCTCAGCGGAGATCTCCGCCAGAATCATCGGCAACCCTTCGGTGGTCGTGCCGATGCGCGTCACGCGAACGCGAGGCGAGGCGGCATCGAGATGCTCGAAGTAGGCGACGATCTTTTCCCAACGCGCCAGCTTATAGTCGGCTGCTACCGGATGCCCGATGAACTGTTCCGGCGGCTGCGGCTCCGCTGCGGTAGCCACACCCACAGCCAGAAGGGCGAAGACCGCGAGAAACAAGCAATGTGCGATCGATCGAGCAGCAATCATCAAAGACTCCAGGAATCTTGCGGAGAGATTATTCCGAGGCCGAGTTCCTCGGATCGGGAGCTATTTGGAACGCTGCTGGTGCCGCAACTGTTCCATCAGCACACTGATTGCGCGGCAGCGATCGCGGATGGCGCCCACGAAGTCGTTCTTCTTGAGGGCTGCGTCGGCTTGGGCAATCAGGCCATTCACCTTGGCCCAATCCAGGACCCAGTTTTCCTGGCGAGCGGCATCCTGAAGCTGATCCAATACTTTGGACAGCTCCTGGATAAAAGGTGAATTGGGGGCGAACACTGCGGTGGTATACGGGCCGCGGCCGAAATGATCGCCCGGAGCATTGCCCCCGTTGCCTGAACGGCGCGAAGCCAGAATCGATAACGCCACGGCCGACAGCACGGTCAGCAGCACAAACACCAACGCCACCAGCGGAAGGCGGGCGAGGAGCAAGCCAATCGCGCCAAGGGCGAAGATGCCGGGAATTAGCCACAAAAGCGGGTTGAATCTGCTGCGCGCGTTCGAGGGCTCGGCGAACCGCGCTGGATCCGTTTCTCCCGCGCCCCACGGCGCCACGACGCGCGCGACAATCACCGTGATGTTGTCCGGCCCGCCACGGAGGTTTGCCAGATCGACCAGCGCATGCACGGCCTCGTTCGGCGGCAGCGAGCCGAGAATCGCGGCGATCTCCTCGTCTTCCACCTGCCCGGAGAGGCCATCGCTGCACAGCAGGAACGCATCGCCCACGGCCATCGGGAAGGGACCTTCCAGATCGACCTTCACATCCGGATTAGGTCCCAGCGATCGCGTGATAATGTTCTTGGGAATGTAGTTGGGCACATCCGCGCCGCTGAGTTGCCCGCTGGCTTTGAGTTCCCACACCAGGCTATGGTCGAAGCTCAGTTGCTCCAGCTTGTTGCCGCGGAGGCGATACACGCGGCTGTCTCCCACGTGTGCCACGAGAGCGCCCTCGGGCAGCAGGATCAGGGCGCTGCACGTGGTGCCCATGCCTTGAAAATCGGGGTTGGCCTGCCCCCGCGTGTGGATCACATGGTTGGTCTCTTCGATTGCCTTGCGAATGGCAATGGCGGGAGACGCATCGGGTTCTTTGTGATAGGTGTGGGGCACATGATCGACCGCCAACTTGCTGGCGTACTCGCCCGCGGCGTGGGCGCCCATGCCATCGGCCACCATGAACAGATGGCCGCGGCGTTGCCAGAGATCGGCAGAGCGCGCCATCAGCACGCCCATGTTGTCTTGATTGTTCGTGCGGCGCAGTCCCACATCGGACAGCGCGGCATGTTCGATGGCCGGGTCGGGTGTGGTGGTAACAGAAGACATTCAGACAGAGAGCGCGGACGAGCTCGCGAAGACGAGCCGGAGGTCGATGCAACGAATCCGTCTATTCTAGCTAGCATGCCAGCATGTTAACAGTCTGTTGATGCGCGGGCCAAAACGAACGGGGGAAGCATTGACGGATATGCCGGTTTTAGGGCCGCCGGAGGGGGTCCAATCGCCTCCGTTCGGGTGTCCGGAGAGGCAGGGCTAACTTCCGCAGCCATCAAGGCCGATACCATGCGTAGAGTTCACCATTTTCACGGTCGTCAGTGCGCTATGGCCACCCGCTTTACACGCAGCGCTCCCAGCCCCCGCTATCGAGAATTGCTGTCTCAGTACCGGCATTTGCACGTGCATGGCGAGCAGCGGATGAACCTTCCCGCCGAAAAGACCTATAACGGCCGCAGTCTGCCACGCCACGCGGGACGCATCAAGGACCTTATCGATCGCCATGGCGCCCGCACACTGTTGGACTACGGGTCCGGCAAGGGGCATCAGTATCGGCCGCTGGAAGTGCGGCTGCCCGATGGCCGCGTGTTTCGCTCCATCCCCGCGTTCTGGGGCATCGAGAGCGTGGCCTGTTACGATCCGGCCTATGAACCTTTCAGCCAGATGCCGACGGGCATGTTCGACGGCGTGATCTGCACCGATGTGTTGGAGCATTGCCCGGAACAGGACATCCCGTGGATTCTCGGCGAGCTGTTCGGCTTCGCGCAAAAATTTGTGTTCGCCAATGTGGCCTGCTATCCGGCCATGAAGCATTTGCCCAACGGAGAAAACGCGCACTGCACTGTGCGGCCCGCCGCATGGTGGTCCGAGCAGTTGGCGTGCATCTCCGCCGCGCATCCCAAGGTGCGCTACGAGTTCTTGCTGGATGAACCGGGCGCCGCGGGTGTGGCGCAGCAGTGCCTGAGCGGTTGAAATCACGGACCAGAACAGGAGTCTTCGCGATGTTTCGCATCTTCATTGGTTGGGATTCCCGCTTTCCCGAACCGGCCGACGTGCTGCGTTACAGCTTGCTGAAGCACGCCAGCATTCCGTTGGACATCCGCTACTTGAAGCTCGAGGAGCTGGACTTCCACCGCACGCACGATCCTCTGGCATCGACCGAGTTTACGTATACACGATTCCTGCCTCCGCACCTGTGCAACTATCAGGGCACGGCGTTGTTTCTGGATAACGACATGTTGTGCCTGTCGGATATCCGCGAGATTGCGGAGCAGGATATGCGGCCGTACACGTTGCGCGTGGTGCAGCACGATTATCAGCCTCTCAACACGGCAAAGATGTACGGCGCCGTGCAGACGGCGTATCCGCGGAAGAACTGGTCCAGCATGATGCTGATGAATTGCTCGCGGTTGAAACTCTGGACCAAGTCGGTTGTGGAAACCCAGACGGGCGCGTACCTGCACCGCTTCCAGGATATTCCCGATGCCCAGATCGGGGAGCTGCCCAACACCTGGAACACGCTCGATTGGATGGATCACACCACAAAGCTCATTCACTACACCAACGGCGGGCCGTGGTTCGAGCAGTATCAAGATCATCCGCATGCGGGCATCTGGTATCAGTACCGCGACGAGATGCGCAAAGCACAAATCCCGCCGATGCCTGCGCCGCACATATTCACGGGCGTTCCTGCGATGGGCGCTTGGAGCCGCTAGCGCGATTCTGAGCACGGCGGGCAATGACCCAATCGAGAATGCGCGGCGTCAGCCGTTGCCCCCAGGCGACGAGCTGCGCCGACCAGGTGGGAAACGACTCTGCCGAACCGCGCTCGATGGCGCGCGCGATTCGCCGGGCAACCAGTTCGGCCGACGCCGGTTGTCCACGGAACGCCGGCTCCGCCTGCTCGTCGATGAGGTTGCGCCAGAAATCGCTCTCGGTGCTTGCCGGACTGACCAGCAGCACATCGATGCCGCGCGGCTTCAACTCCGCACGCAGCGAGTGGCTCCAACCCCGCAGTGCGAACTTACTGGCACAATACTCGCTATTGTCCGGCACGGCGACGTGAGACAAGATCGAGCCGATGTTAACGATCAGCGGCCGCTTTCCCTGCTTCAACAGGGGAATCGACGCACGGGTGAGCTCGGCGGCCGCGAAGAAATTCACCTCCATGATCCGCCGCAGCCGCTCGGGCGAGGCCTCTTCGAACGGCCCCAGCGCCCCGATGCCGGCGTTGTTAATGAGCAGATCGAGTCCGCCCAGTGCTTCTTTCGCGCGAGCTATTGCTGCCGTGCGCACGGCTTCTTGCGTCACATCGCCGACGATGATCTCACAACGTCGGCCCAACGCGCGCACCTCCTCGGCTAGTTCTGCAAGCTCCGGCTCCCGGCGGGCCAGGACGAGGAGATCGGCCCCTTGACGCGCTAGTTGCATCGCCAGAGCTCGGCCAATGCCGCCCGAGGCGCCGGTCACTAAGGCGCGGGAACCGGCGATGCTGCGGCGAGCCATGAGCAAAAAGGAATCTCTACACCAGCTCGCGGATCAAGCGGCCGTCGTTGGAGATTTTGATCGGCCGTCCCTCGGGCGTGTAGAACTCTTCCTGCGGATTGATGCCCAACAAATGGTACATCGTCGCCAGC
>JBGTDH010000104.1:0-3610 GCA_041748435.1 Pirellulales bacterium | reverse complement strand
ACTTCGATGCGCACGGCGAAGTTGGACGTCTCGAAGCGTCCTCCGAAGTGCAGCCCGATGGCCTTGCCGGAGGTGATATCGAGCACTACCGAACCCGAGTTTCCGCCGAGGGTGGAGCAATCGTGCTTGAGCACCAGCGTGTCGAGTTGGTCGCTGGATTGGAGCTTGCCGGGGGCCAACCGTTTCTTCTCGTAGATATCACGAAAGATATCGCGGGCCGCGACGGGATCGTTGCGACGATCGTCACGCGCCGGATAACCGATGACTGCAACGAACTCGCCTTCCACGTCGCTCGTGGAGGCCATGGGAATCGGCGTCTGGGCGACCGCGGTCCGCAGTTTAAGGACGGCCATGTCCGGTTGTCCGGGACCGTCGGGAGCGATGAACAGGATCTGTGCTACCGGCACTGCCAATTCGGATGCCGTATTGAATTCTTCTTTGAAGTCGATGCTCACGCCGATCGGCTGCCCGCCCAGGCCCGGACGGAATACGAACCCGCGCCCGGACGAGAAGGCAAACTCCATCGCCACATGGCGGTTGGTGACGATGACATCCGGCTCGACGAGCCACGCTGTGCCCACCCAGGGGAACGTGGTGTGTCCCGCGAGTTCGACGCGTCCGACCGCTTTGATGGCGGTCTCCAAGTTTCCACGCCCGGCTTTCAGACGATCGGTCCACACGCGTTGATCGGCCGGTATCTCGTAGACGTCCTCGCGAATCAGAAACGACGGTCGGCCATGACGCAGAATAATTGCCTCGGCCAACGCGCTGGCGTCCGAATCGTCCGGCATCGCGCCGGATTCCGTGAACGTCGCAAAGGCGCGCCGGAACGAGGGCCCTTCGACGGGAGTTCCTTCCAACCCGGAGTAAGGCCCTTTCTTCTTGAGCGCCGTTTCGATCTCATCCATCAGGTCGGAGTCTTGCCGGATCTCCTGCAATAGCTCGGGATTCAATTCGGACAGGCGTTTCATGGTGCGGCTCTCAGGAGATAAAGTGATGAGTTGTGGGGGAGTCAAGCCCGCGGGGACTTTCGCAGATTGTCGATTTCGGCGATTCACTCGAATTTCAGGTCGCGGTCCAAAAACAGCCGCTGCGGCTTCTTTCTTAGAACGCGCCACAGGATGGAGTTCATCGTGGCCGGGTCGTTATCGAAGCCGCCGTGCGTCCGGCTCTGCGCGCGGTCAGGGGAAGGCGTCTGCGGCGCGTTGGGATCGGATTGCGCGATCATCAGGCTGGGGAAACTTCCCACGCTCTCCTTGAACAGCCTCGCCACGGCGGGATCGGCGAGCTGCGAACCCTCGCTGACGAAGCACTCCAGGCCCAACAAGGGCGTTGCGCGGCGGCCCTCAAAAGCGTTGCTGACCAGGTATAAAAGACTCTTGCCATACGGCCCGATGCTATCGTCCCGCTCGGCCGCATCGCTCAGAATGAACAGGCTGGGCTGAGGCCACGTGCCACTTTGGATGGACGGGAGCATCAAGCGCTTAAACGCATCCACCGAGATAGCCGGCGCCATCAGGTGCAGGCTGGCCAACGGGATGCCGCACTTCAGCAGATGGGGCAGCGCGTGAGCGGCGAACTCGCTGCCGGCGCTATGAGCCACAACGTGCAGCTCGAACCGCTTCCTTTGCTCGGCGGAGAGTGCCTCGACGGCTTGCTGCGCGTACTTGGCCAGCAGTTGCATGGCCCCCTTCCCTTGCCGGTGCTTCGAGGCCAGGGCGGCATTCTCCTTCATTTCGTCCCAGAGCCTGGTGCCGAGCCTGGAAACCGTCAGCTCGATGCTCCGGTCCCGGGCTTCGGCGAGCCCCTTGCGGAACCGGTCCAGCCAGTCGGCGACACTGCCTGCCCGCTCATCGTCATCGGTAAACAGATCAGCCATCATGGCGCCCAGCGATTGCATGACGCCTGTTTCCCACATGATGTGGAGCGGATAGATCTGATTCTCCAGCATGACATCGCGGAAGGAGACAATACGGCGGGCGGCGGCGTCTTCGTCGTTCAAGCCGCCGTGCAAGTAAAGCAACAGCGGCACCTTAGGCCAAGTGGCCGTGCGATCGCGGATTTCCTCGGAGAACAACCGCTTGAGATCGGCTTCGGTGGTCCAGTAGTGCCCGGAGGTTGACAGTTCGCCGTTGTTCCCGACATCGACGACGAACGGGCGGATCTCTGCCAGCGGCACGGCCTGTGATGCCCGTTGCACGCCGGCGGTTGTGTCCGCGGCCTTCCCTTCCATCCACAGGTCCAGGTCGACGGGCACGCCCACTTGCACGACCCAGACGTCGGTGGCGTGAATCAGAAAGTCGGCGTAGGGCAGCAGGGCGAAGCCCTCGGCACCCCAATCGCGGCCCCACGAGTTCTGGATGATGAAGCCTTCGCTCGTGTAACCAACGATGGCTACGGCGTGGCCACCATCTGCGCGACCTTTGCGTTGAATGACCGGGAACTTCCGTGTGCGCAAGTTCCCGTTCTCGACGTAGCCGAGCTCGCGAACCAGGTTGTCGGGCTCACCGGGCTCCATCCATCCTGCATGCACCATCAACGTAGCGTAGAGAATCCCCGATTCGGCCAGCGCCGCATGCATATCCCGGATCTCGCGGTGCGCTACGCGATAGTACGCGCCCCCGGGAGTTGCGCGTGCGGCTTGCGAGAGAGCGGGGTCGAAGTGCGCCAGCCCGTGTTTGCCGTCCGGCCATAGGCTATGGGAGCAGACGCCGTGTGCGATCCACCCCTTAACAGCGCCGCGGGCCGACGAGCCTGAGTAGCTTTCACCCGGCCATTCGTCGTAGCGGCGGGCCATCTCATACAACATCCGCGCACTAACGCTTCTCCGCACATTGCGCTGCGCAAGATGATAGTTAATGACCGCCGCCAGCGCGAACCCCGCGCAGGCGCCTTCCTGCCCCTGATCAAGAATCTCGGGCACGTTTTCGCAGTTGATCAATCGATCGGGAAGGCGGCCCAGATTGGGGCGATAGACCCAGTCGCGAATATCTATCCGATCCGGCACAGCGTCCAGCGTGCGATCCATCTTTTGCGCAGCGCTCACGGGCGGCGAGGACCGCGGCGCGGACACCACCGAACGTGCTGCCCTCGGCCGGCGCGGGCGAACTTTGGCCATGGGTGTCTCGTCCAGTTGCCTGACTCAGCGGAAGCACTCGCCTCTTACAACCACACCTCGAACCCTCGGAAGTGTGAGTGAACGAACGATGACTTCTGATTTTGCGCCGCGGAAGGGCCCGCTCAATGGTCGCAATAGTGCCAAGCTGGTGGGGAACTGGTGACGTGCGCGTCAAACACGTTCCCAGCAAATGCCAGTTCCGGTGCCGTTGCCGCGGAAGTGAATTTGGGGAGATAACCGCCGTTCGTTAAGACCGTTGATAGAGTCATGCAAACGGCGCTTGGGGTCGAGGCCGTCCCGCGGTGGCAGCGGGTCGTCGATGTGGGTGGGCCAATTCTCTTCTTGGAAGGCGGCGAGGATGCGCTCTTGGTTGGGGGCGGCGTGGCGGAAACGCTTGACGAGGGTGCGGCCGAGCCAAAGTTCGCGGGCGAGTTGATGCCACCGGCTCGCCCGGTGAAGAGTCACGTTGGCTGCTATAAGGTCGATACGACC
>JBGTDH010000103.1:0-3929 GCA_041748435.1 Pirellulales bacterium | reverse complement strand
TGCCGGATTTGCTTGCCAAGCGGGCGGGGAGTTTTGTACAGTGGATCGGCTTGGTGTTAGCGCTCCGGGCATCGGAAGGGGGCCGTGCGTGCGGCTTTGGGCGGCCCCCCTTTGTCGCGCGCACGGCGGTCGCCCTCTGTTTTCAGGCCGCCGACCTATCCAGGGTGACTTCCCCATGGGCGCGAAAACCAAATCCTTGTTAACACTGCGGGAACCGAACGCGCCTCCGCCGCGAGGATCGAAACTCGGTGTGCGCTGGGCGGTTCTGCCTGCTGGGGTGACTCTACCGGAATCGCTGCAATCGTTGTTTCCGGGATATTCGATTCCTGAGGACGCCACGATTGTGGGCGTGCTGCTCCACAGCCATCGATTTCCCCTGACTCCGCCGGGCGCTTCGATGCCTACCTTAGGGAGCGACGGCTCGCAATAACGCACGTTATGGGCAGTTCTTGTGACTGAGGTATTTCCAGACGAACGACAGCCAGGCGTCGTTGATTCGCCTCTGTCGATTTCCGCAGCCCGTGCAGATACTTCCTATCCATGCCTTCCATGCTGCCGCCGTGCCGGTGGCACCTGCGATCCACGCGATGCGGTCACCCGGCCGGAGACGGATGGCAATTCTGCCCGCCGGCGTTAGCGTGCGATCCCGAGGAGCGGAACATTCCCGCACAATCTTGTGCGGGAAGTGCCCGTGCTTGTCGGTGTCAGTGAATCCGCACAACGAGCACCGCCATTCCTTGCTGGTCCCGTTGTCCTTCACGAGAACTGGCTCGCATCGCATCATAAAGCTGTCACGAAGAGATGCGATGGTGATTTTGGTACGCACTGCTGGGTGAGTAACGTATCCCATGAACGTTGCTCCAAATCGATCTGCTCGTCCTCCCAAGTAGAGCAGTCGGTTGGCGTGGAGTAGTCATAGGATTTTGTGAAGTGAGCGCCATGCGTGTTGTAGATTCCGCAGGTGTCGAAGGGGACATAGCCCAACTGATGGTTGTGATGAATGAGGGCGATCGTAATCTTCGTGCCACCCCCGCCCGTCGGCAGGATGAACGCGATGATCGTGTAAAACACGGCGTAGCCGGTCGCGGCGCAAGCAGCGGATGGAGCGCACACTCCATAGGCGCAATAACCGTTGGTTCGGCCGCCGCCTTGCAGGTAAGAAATTGCGGTTTGCCAAGCAGCGTAGTCGAGCGGCTGCAGATAAAACGTCCCCTCGCCATTCACACACTCCGAGGCTTCGCAGCCGAGAATGCCACCGGTGACAAAATGCTCGAACGTCCCCGCGGGAACGACGACCTTGAGTTGGCTTGGTCCCGCACCGCTGGAGCAGTGTCCGCAGGTCCGGCCGCAATTGGGACAATCGGCAGAGACGACGTAGGCGTCGATGGTCCGAATTGCCAGCGCAAACCCGGTCATAGTCGAGCCCGTCGCAATCCCCCACTCATCACTCGAGAATGCCCCCAGGGAGCTCGCCACGTCGCTCCCCACCCGGACCGAGATCAGGCTTGCGCTCTGAATCGAGGCGCAGAGCGTAACCGTAGTAGTCGGGTGTGCAATCGGCGTGGTGGCCTTTGCCGTCAGCGTCCCCCCGGACCGCTGGAAGATTCCGATCTGGGGCGCCACTGTTCCAAATTGGATCTCTGCATACCAGTAGTTGTCGGCATCCACGTAGTCCAAGACAATCTGCACGCGTCGCGTAATTGCTGACACCGCCGGCGGTTGAAAGACTATCTGCACCCGGATGTTTGGCGACCCGCCAGGCGTCGTGGCAAGCAGCAGTGCGTTCGGCGAGATGGTGACCAATTGGCTGCTCGCGATGTCCCAGTCGCCAGCCGTCTCGGTGTAGTTGGGACCAGGGTCGTCGGAGTCGTCTCGTCCAAACGTGTCGCGGAAAAAGCGGCATGCACTAGCAGGATCGCAACAGCACCCCGGCCTAAAGCGGAACATCCCCCGACGATCCTGTGGGGTCCACAGCCGCTTGGCCGGAGTCCAGAGATTGCGGAGCGCGGAACGCATATCAGGTGTCGTCCAGCGCGACGGTGGTGCGGCCGTCGGCGGTCGTGGTGGCGGTGATGCGATCCTTCGTGTCGTTCGAATCGCGGAAGACGGGCGCGCCCGAGGAAACTCCCGAGAGCTTGCCGACCTCGGCCGAGAGAATCAGGCGCATCGCTTCCCGGACCGTGCGGCTGGTCTCGACGCCGTCGGCACGATCCAGCAGGGCATCGGCGATCGAGTTGCGCTCGCTGCTGGTGAGGGCGCCGGCGGCGGTTACGCTGGCGACTGAGCCGACGACGTCTCCGCCCACGTTGCCGCTGACGCTGGCCACGGCCTGGCTGGTGCTGATGGACGTGGCGCTGAGATTGTTCGTCGTCGTGGGGCTGCCTACGTTGGCCCAATCGACTCCGGCTTCCCCGCCGGCGCTCACGTCGAGCTTGCGGCCGGCCGTGGTGGGATAGAGGCAGGCGAGCGCGCGGAGGGTGAAGCGGGCGACGACTTCTCCGACGACGGACACGCTATCGACGGTGCCGGCGGTGATGACAACGCTGAACTGCTGGCCGTCGGCGTAGAACGTCCCATCGGACGCCGTCGTGATGCGCACGTGGTTCAGGCCCGTGAAGGAATCGAAATCCACGGTTAGCGTGATGCCCGCCGTGCTCTGCGTGGTGCCATTGGCCTTGTAGACGCTCACGGCCGGCGAGCCGGCGAGCTGATGCGGCGCGCCCGTGCTGAAGCGGCGCGTTGGGAAATGGAAGTCGATCGTATCGCCAGCGGCGAAGTCCCCGAGATTCATCCTGCTAACCCTCCTCGGCCTGCGATGCGAATACCCCCGCCGCTGCCACCGCCGGAGGTGTGCTCTTCAATCAGCAGCTCGATGATCGGCACGGCCGTGGTGTCATCCGCCCAGGCCGATCCGTTCCAGGTCGACGAACAAAACGCACCGGGGAGAAACAGTGTCTGGCGGTCGTCGGCATGCCCCACGCGATAGGATTTGAGCGCCACGTTGATATCGACGTGTTCCAGTCCGACGTAGTAATCCGTGCCATAGCTGAGAGACGTCAGGCTTGATTCGTCGAAAATGGCGTTCACTGTGGCTCTGCCTTCGGAGGCGTTGCCGAGCTGGTCGCTATCGTAGGTGGCGCCCTGGAGCTCGGTCCCCGCGGCATTCCACAGGCCGATCTTGTAGGTTCCCGCGCCGCCGCCGGCATACACGTAGCCGCCGCAGCGGAAACCCAAGAGCGTGTAGGTGCTCCCGAGGTTCCCATCGAGATTAAACTTGCAGGCTGCGCGGTGCCCGGTCGTCAGCACTTCGGCCCAATCGGACGCGGTGTAAACCATTTGCCCGTATCTGCGGCCCGCCGAGCCGTATCCAAACACTGGCTGCTCGCTGGTTTGGATTGCAATCCCGGCCCCGAAATCCTTCAGCACGTAAGGGAGCCCGGGGTAGTCACCCGTGAGCGAGGCGATGTCAATGTAGTTGCTCAGGTCGATCGTGCCCGCGCTGTATTCCATGACGAGCGCGAGCAGTTGTCCGCGCGTGCAGGCGTAGCTGTTCGTCAATGTTTTCCAGTGCGAGCCAGTTGACCAGGTGTTGGAGGTTACGGCAGTCGGGCTGCCTCCCCCCACATCCGTTCCATCGGGTAAGCCGGTGGATGCGCTGACGCCCTCCAATCGCAATCGGTAGGTTGGCGGCGTGCCCGCGGTGAATGGTACGTACACCCCCACGCGCGTGATGGTCATTGCCTGCAAGGCATGGAACACCCAGGCAATTTTCATGTCGCTGGCAGTGAGCGAGAAGGGACTCACCGTAGCACCCATTTCCAGGGGCATCTGCAGCGTGCTCAGGTAGTGAGGGAAGACGGTGGCCATCGTTTACTCCGCCAGCAGCGGGGAAACCTCGTCGGCAAAGTTGGCGGCCAGGCGGAGCACGT
>JBGTDH010000102.1:0-3030 GCA_041748435.1 Pirellulales bacterium | reverse complement strand
GGCGCGCAGCGCGGGACCGAGGGGGGTCGAGGCCAGACAGCCCGCCGCCAGCACGCACCACAAGCCGGGATCGAGGTACAGTTCCGCGGGATAGGCCGCGTTGCTCAGGCCGTTCAGACCGCACATGTTCTTGAGGAACGCGCCGGCGTGCTCCAGGCTCACACAGCGGAAGATCACCAGCCCCACGAGCCATACGAGCAGGGTGTAGACGTGTGCCAGCACTCCGCCCCGCCGCGCCAGCCAGTCGCCCAGGCCGTGACGTTCCAGTATCAAGAACGCGCCATTGAACAGTCCCCACACAGCGTAAGACCAGCTCGGTCCGTGCCACAGGCCGCACAGCAGGAACACCAGCAGCAGATTGAAATGCGTGCGCAGCGCCCCGCCGCGGCTGCCTCCCAGCGGAATGTACAAGTAATCGCGGAACCAGGTGGAAAGCGAGATATGCCACCGCCTCCACAGGTCCGTCACGGAGCGGGCGATATACGGATAGTTAAAGTTCTCCCCGAAACGGAAGCCAAACATCCACCCCAGGCCGATGGCCATGTCGCTGTAGCCGGAGAAATCGAAGTACACCTGCAGCGCATAGCAGACGATGCCCAGCCAGGCCACGCTCATTGATAGCCCGCCATCGGGGATATCGAACACGGCGTCGGCCACCACCGCCATCGAGTTAGCGATCAACAGCTTCTTGGCCAGGCCCACCACAAACCGCTCGACACCGGTGGCGAAGCTCTCCAGGTTTACGGTTCGATCAACCAGTTCCTTGGCCACCTGGGCGTACCGCACGATCGGGCCGGCGATGAGCTGCGGAAACAGGGCCACGTACAACGCCAGATCGAAGGGATTGCGCTGCACCGCCACGTGCCTGCGATACACATCGATCACGTAACTCATGGCCTGAAAGGTGAAGAACGAGATGCCAATGGGCATCCTGGCCAGCGGGCTGCCGGTGAACGCCAACCCCCAAGGAGCGAGCCAGGGCTGCAGGTTCACGGCCAGAAACTCGCTGTACTTGAACCAGGCCAACGGCGCCAGGTTTGCCGCCACTGCCAGCGTGATAATCCCACGGCGATGCCCGCTGTTTTCGACGCGTCCCAGCCACATCCCGAACAGCCAGTTCTGGGCGATGCTGGTCAGCATCACCAGCACCAGCACATTCGCCCCCCAGGCATAGAACAGCAGGCTGGCCGCCAGCAACAGCGTGTTTTGCGCGCGGCGAGGGCAGGCGTAATACAACGCCAGCACCAGGGGTAGGAACAAGAACAGGAACACCGGTGAGCTGAAAACCACGTTCGACTCCGCGCCGCTTGGATAGAGGATTTGGGGGCATGCTTATAGGAACGGCCCGGCGGAGGGTCAAGGTCAGACGCAGCCCGCGCCAGCAGCACCAAGCCAGCGAGACACGCACGGCTGGGCTTAACTGTGGAACTGCTGGACAAAACGTTGGTCCAGCGAATCCTTCAACCGCCAGCACCAGCGGCCGCTTGTCGCCAGGCCCCCATAGCTGAGAAGGGCCCGCCCGTCGCCCGTGGCCAGAAGCGATAGATGTTGTCGCTGCGGGGCATAACTCAACAGAGGGCGGCCATGCATCGTGCGATGCAAGTTGCCCCACAAGATGGGCCCTTGCCGCACGGCATACACGCCAGCCTTGGGAGTTCTCCGCCCTTGCATCGTTCCGGAGTCTCCCACGACGAAAATGCGATCATCCCCCGTGCTCTGCAGGGTGGAGCGCGTGAGCAGAAAGCCGCTGTCATCGTTCGGCAGCCCCAGTTGGCTTAGCAGCGGTGGCGCTTGCGGACCCGTCGACCACAGGGCCAGGTCGCACGGCAGCGTGGTGTTGTCGCCCAGCACAATCTGCCCTTGGGCAACACTCTGCACGTCCTGACCCAATAGTACGCGGACGCCGCAGCGCTGCAATTCTCGCCGGGCCAGCAATCCCGCACGACGACTTAGAGCGGCTAACAGGCGTGTGCCGCGATCGACAAGAACGAGTTCACAGCCGCGGCCGTTCAGCACGCTTCGCAAATGCCCTGGCAAGCACAGTGCGATCTCGACGCCCCCGGCCCCGCCGCCGATCACGGCGATCCGCAGCGGCTGATCGGCGTCAACGGCGGAAAGACTCGCCAGCCGCTCGTCGAGCCGTCGCAGAAAACTCTGCATCGGCTTGATGCGCAACACGGTGTCGTCCGTTTCTACACCGGCGTCGCGCGGCACGGAGCCGATGCCAATCGAAAGCACATCGAAGGGAATCGGCGGCCCGTGCTTACATGTTAACTCGCGACGCTCCGCATCCCGTCCGGTGATCTCGGCCCGGATCAGCCGCACTCCGGAAGCCTCGCACAGACGCACGAGTTCGATCTGCATCTCCTCCGGCCGGTACAATCCTGCCAGCGTGCCCGGGAGCATTCCCGAGTACGTCGCGGCCAAGAAGTCACTCACACACGTCAGCCGCGTGTTTGGAATAGGCGCCTCCCGCCACAAGCGCAACACA
Organism: Pirellulales bacterium; assembly: GCA_041748435.1. Taxonomy (GTDB): domain Bacteria; phylum Planctomycetota; class Planctomycetia; order Pirellulales; family JBGTDH01; genus JBGTDH01. The sequence goes on along the minus strand of JBGTDH010000102.1, from coordinate 539 downwards.
TGCAAATGCGTATGCCCCGCCCCTAGTAGCACAATCTCGCGCAACGTTCCTTCTGTCATATTCGGATGATTCTATGGGGCTGGTACGCAGGGCGTTGCATATCATAGCTTCCGAACTCATGGCCGCGGGCGATATTCCGATCTACGATGCGCCCGCCGTCGAGGAGATGGAGTACGCCGTGTTTGCCGTGGGCAGTGGCCCTAACCAAAACCCCAGCAAGCTGCAAACCCCGACCAACAATACCAGCTAACAACCAAGAACTCGAGCAGAGGCGCGGAGGCGCAGAGAGGAAATGCGAAAACACCGAGTGCTCCGCGCCTTCCTCTGCGATCCCCGCGCCTGTCCAGCATTCGCCTTTTGCAACCTGTTATTCATTCGTTCCCCACGGGAAGACTATGTCGTCTGTTCGCTTGGGCGATTGTAGTTGGGGGAAGGCGGATCACACTCTGCGACGGATTGATCCCAGGCGCAAAACGATCTCGCCTTCCGTGTTCAGTGGGCAAGGGCGTGCTGGTCGGCGCGTTGGCTCTGGACCATGC
>JBGTDH010000101.1:0-2190 GCA_041748435.1 Pirellulales bacterium | reverse complement strand
GGAGAAAATTGGCGAGAACCTGACGCCCAAGCAATGGATTCCCTACACCGACCGGATGGATTATCTGGCCGCGATGAACATGAATCTCGGCTGGGCGCTGGTTGTGGAAAAGCTGCTGAATTACGACCTGCCGGACAAGGCCCGGCATTTGCGCGTGATCATCGCCGAGATGAACCGCATTGCCAGCCACCTGGTGGGCATGGGCGCCTACGGTCTGGACCTGGGCACCTTCAGCCCGTTTTTGTACGCCTTCCGCGAACGGGAGCGCATTCTCGATCTGTTTGAAGAAGCCTGCGGCGCGCGGCTCACTTACAGCTATCTCACTCCCGGCGGCGCGACGGCCGATCTGCCCCGCGGGTGGATTCAGAAGTGCGAGGCGTTTCTCAAGCAGTTCGAGCCGGTGATCGTCGAGTATCACACGTTGCTCACGACCAATGCCATCTTCGTGAAGCGCACGGCCGGCATTGGCTACCTCTCGCCGGAGATGGCCATCGATTACGGCTGCTCAGGCCCGGTGCTGCGCGGCAGCGGCGTCGATCAGGACCTGCGCCGCGATGGCGAAGAGCGGTACACGGAAATGTACGACGGCTATGCCTTCGAGGTGATCGTCGAAAAGAACGGCCACTATCCCAAGGACCACGTCTACCCCGCCGTGCCGCGGGAAGCCATCCTGGGCGATTGCTGGCTTCGGTTCTATGTGCGGATGCTGGAGGTCATGCAATCGATCGACCTCGTGCGGCAGGCGATGGATCGCTACAGCACCGCGCCCGGCGAGCATTCCATTCCCGTCAAGCTCATGGAGAAGCTCCCCAACGCGGAAGCCTACCTGGAGACCGAAGCCCCGCGCGGCCAGATGGGTTTCTACGTGATCGGCAACGGCACGGCCATCCCGTGGCGCGTGCGTGCCCGCAGCAGTTCCTTCTGCAATCTCTCCGTAACGCACGAACTCTGCCGCGGCTGCCTGATTGCCGACGTGCCCGCCATCGTCGGCTCGCTGGACGTGGTGATGGGCGAGATCGATCGATAGTAGTTTTTCTTGGATAACTACTTGCGGGGGGCAAAGACGCCTCGCTATCATGACGGCGCGTGGACTGAACGCCGTTCCTAGCCGATGCTGCGTATCGCCGGCATCCAGCGAGCGAGCTATGTCAGCTCAAGAATCGAATCCGCAAGCTTTATTGACGCCGGTAACGCCCGGTTCCAGCGGTCAGGCACGCATCAGCACGCCGATGGAGCTGCCGCCCACGATCGTGCTCACACCGGGTCACGAGCATTCTCCGGGCATTGTCTCCTTGGGATTTGAAGCGCCGCCGCATTCGCTGCTGAACGAGCGGATCGGCGCCTATGACCTGGTGGAGCAGATCGCGCATGGCGGTATGGGCGTGGTGTATCGCGCTCACGATGTGCGGCTGGGACGCATGGTGGCGCTTAAGACGTTGCGCTTCCAGCAATCGGCCACGGCCGAAGAGATGCGGCGGTTTTACCTGGAGGCGCTGGCGGTGGGGCAGTTCAGCCACCCCAACATCGTGCCGATCTACGAAGTGGGCATGCACGAGGGGCAGTTGTACTTCACGATGGCCCTGGCCCGCGGTGCGCTGTCCAAAGAGATGGCCGCCTTCCGCAAAGATCGGCATGGGGCGGTAGCCTTGGTGGAAAAGGTGGCTCGCGCCGTGCATTATGCCCACGGCAAAGGCATTCTGCATCGGGACCTGAAGCCGTCGAACATTCTGCTCAACGAGCGGGGCGATCCGCTGGTGGGCGATTTTGGCGTGGCGAAGTTCCTGAACTTCGACTCCGGCATGACGCAAGAGGGCCAGGTGCTGGGCACGCCGGCCTACATGGCGCCCGAGCAAGCTACGGGCGATTCGGACAAGAGCGATGCCCGGACCGATGTCTGGTCTCTGGGCGTGATTCTTTACGAGCTGCTGACGGGCAAGCGCCCGTTCCAGGCCAAGGGCTCGGAAGCGGTCCGGCAACAGATTTCCCAGGACGACCCGCCGACTCCGCGAAGCCTGGAGCACACGCTCGATCGAGACTTAGAGACCATCATCGTTAAGTGCCTGGAGAAGGCCCCGGCGGACCGCTACGCCACGGCCGAGCAGCTTGCCGATGATCTGGCCCGTTGGCTGCGAGAGGAGCCCATTGCCGCGAGGCCGCGCTCGTTGCCTTCCCGCGCCTGGCGGAAGATCA
>JBGTDH010000100.1:0-2800 GCA_041748435.1 Pirellulales bacterium | reverse complement strand
GGCGATCGCCTGGCGATGCGATTCGTCCGCCTCGGCGGGCCTTCCCGCATCGGACTGCGCCAGCGCCAAACCCAGGAGCGCATCGGCCCGGCCGCGGCTGTCGCCCGTCAGCGCGAGCACCCGGCGGAAGGCGCTCACGCGGCATTCATGATCGCCGGCTTTGCGGGCCATGTTCGTCAGCGCGATCGTCACGTTCTGCAATGCCTGAGGATCGACAAAGGGTGACGACGCCAGGCGCTTCTCCAGCTCTAAGTAGACGCGCACCATCACGTCCGCCGGAAATGACTCCGCCAGCGCGTGGGAATACTGAATCACACCGCCGTGCTCGTCCGCACTCAGGCTATCCCAATCTGGCAGGCAACTCCCGCTCGGCGCGGGCCGACTGGCCAAGGCGATCGCTTTCAGACTCACGTCCTGCGCCAGGTGCGGATTACGATTAGCACGATCGATCTGAAGTGCTTCTTCGGCGATGGCGAGCGCCTCCTCGACGCGCCCCTGCCGCAGCACGGCCTCTCCCAGCGACTCGAGTCCATAGGCATACCCGGAGTGCTGCTGCCCGTAGAATTCGCCTCGGTCGGTAAGGCTTTGCCTTAGTATCTCTTCCGCCTCGGCGTGCCGATCCATGCGGGAGAGCAACTCTCCCAGATTCATCTGATGGGTAAGCCGGTCTCTTTGCGTGTGTTGATCGACGGGCTCGATCTCGCAGGCCCGCTGAAGCGCGGCCGCAGCGCGGGGCAGATCCTGCAAGGCCATCAACACCATCGATTGCGCAGCCAGTACTTGGCCGCTGAGCCGGCTGCGGGGACCATGCTTCTCGGCCGTCTCGGCGAGTAGTTGCTCAATCATCTGCTCCGCTTCCCAGCCGGCGCCCGCCAGTGCCATCTGGAAGGCCTGCATGCCCACGCGCTCGATATGCAGATCGGCCGCGTTGCGGCGCCGCAACCAGCGCAGCCAGAGCATGCCGATCGCGACGAGGATCAAGACAATCCAGAATGCCGGGCTTTGCAGCATCAGTCGGGCCTCATAAGGATCGGCGATTAAATAACTTCCCAATGGGGGATGCCGATTCACACAACGCATGCCTCACGGGAGAGTAGGAGAGGCGCCAGGTCCTACTGGCCCTCTCCTACTCTCCCGTGAGTTATCAGATCAAACGCTACGAAATTGGGAAGTTATTTTGGGTCGATCCCTAATCAAGGTGGAGCTAACTGCCTGCGATTCAGCATCTTACTTAGTTCGTGTGTCCGCGGGAGGGTTTGGAGTGTAGATTATAGCCACATTCGCAATGGCGTCCTGGCAACTTGATTTTGACATTCTCGCCACCCATGTCTAAGCCCAAAGTTTTCGTTACGCGATTGATCCCGGAAGCTGGACTGATAAGAATCCGCGAGCAGTGCGAGGCCGAAATCTGGACCGAGCCACTGCCGCCATCTCCCGAGGTGCTGCGACGAAAGATCGCCGATTGCGAGGGCCTGCTGTCGCTGCTTACCGAACGAATCGATGGTCCGCTCCTGGACGCCGCCCCGCGGCTCAAGGTCGTCAGCAATTACGCGGTGGGCTTCAACAATATCGATGTGCCGGCCGCCACGCAGCGCGGCGTGTGCGTCGGCAATACGCCGGGCGTGCTGACCGATGCCACGGCCGACATGGCCTTTGCCCTGCTCATTACCGCCGCGCGCCGCATTCCGGACTCGCGCGATTACGCCCTGGCCGGCAAGTGGAAAACCTGGGAGCCGCTCGGATTCATTGGGCAAGACCTCGTCGGGCGCACGGTGGGCGTGGTGGGCATGGGACGCATCGGCACGGCCTTCGCCCGCCGCTGTCACGGGGGCTGGGGCATGCGCATCTTGTATTACGATCTGCACGCCAACGCGCAAGCGGAGAAGGAACTGGGTGCCGTGAAGGTCGACCTGCCCACACTCCTGGCCGAGTCGGACTTCGTCTCCGTCCATGCCAATCTGGACGACACCACGCGGGCAATGTTCAACCGGGCCGCCTTTCAGCAAATGAAGCGAACTGCCGTGTTCATCAACACGGCGCGCGGGCCCTTGGTGGTGGAGCAAGATCTTGTCGAAGCGCTGCAGACCGGTTTGATCTTCGCGGCCGGACTGGATGTGACCGATCCCGAGCCGCCGGCGGTTGATAATCCGCTGTTGCGAGCGCCAAACTGCGTCGTCGCGCCACACATTGCCAGCGCCACGGTATCCAGCCGCAACGGCATGGCCGAGATCGCCGCCGATAACCTGCTCGCCGGCCTCGCGGGTCAGCCGCTTCGCGCCTGGGTGAATCCGGAAGTCGCCGCTAGGCGGCGTTGATCGAATGCAGGCCGGTCTCTCCGAGACCGGCGGCGGGTTTCGGAGAAACCGCCTACATTACGCGACCTGTCGGGCGCGAAACAGTGCCAGGACGCCTTCAATGTGTGGGCGGTATCTCGATCGTCGTATGGCCGGAGTAGGTCGTCTCGATGGCTTGCTCGACGGTCCAGGTGATGCGCTGCCGAGTCACCGGCTTGGCCAACACCGAGAAGGCGTTCGCCTGTTGCGCCTGCTGCACGATCTCGTCGTTCAGATTGGCAGAAAGCAGAATGCAGGGAACGCGCACGTGCAACTGCCGCAACCGCCGGAGCACTTCCAAGCCGTTGAGCCGCGGCATGTGCATATCGACCAGCACCAGGTGAATCTCGTTGGTGCGAAAAATTTGCAACGCCTCTTCTCCATCGCCGGCCAGAAGCGTGCGATAACGCGGCTCGAAGACGCTGCGCAGCGTCTCGCGAAAGCTCATGTCGTCGTCGGTGATGAGG
>JBGTDH010000099.1:0-4252 GCA_041748435.1 Pirellulales bacterium | reverse complement strand
ACCTGTTGGGCGGTCATCTGGGTGTACATCTCGAACAGCCTTTCCAGACGCTCGGTGTCGTTCTTGAAGCGCCGGCCGATGTAGATGCGCTCCAGCGTCCAAGCGCGGAGCAGCGAGTCGACCAGCACATCCAAGTTCGGCACGCTCCAGCAGGGTGAGGGGAGAGGCGGCGGGTCATCCGCCCCTCTCCTACTCGACCGTCTTCGCGTGCGCTACTTTCATCGCCGACCACTTGCTCGATTCGACCTTGAATGATCGCCTACTCGGTGGAGCGAGATTTAACCTTCACGACTTCGTGCTGGGCGATGAGTTGATTCTCGTCCGCGGTCGAAGGAGGTTTTACCGCGAAGGTCGCCAAGAGCGCGAAGCATGACATTTTGGGCGAAGCCTGCGTATCTTTCCTAGGCTTCGCCGATTTCCCAACTTGTTCGTTCGGCGTTCGTTCGGTGGGGTGCCGGAGGAGTGAATGATACGAATCGAGGGGATTCCTCGAGGTCGCAGGGGCAGGAGGGCAGGGGCCATCCAAATGTTTGGGGCGGGTGTGGGCGGGAAGCAGTGGTCAGCGTCGGCGTGCTTTCGCGATGGCTCCCAAGATTGTCGGTGTGGCCATCAGGGCAGGCCTCCACCGGCGCAAGGCCGGGGGTGATGCCCACGTCTTCAGAGGCACTCTTAGGACGTTCCTAAGTCGAAGATGGTCTGAATCTCCGGCGCGCCATAAACCGCGCCGCCGGTGAGCACGCGGACATTGGGAAGCGGCCAAGTCTCGCCATTGCCATGAGTGTGGCCGCACAGCACGACGAGTTGGCAATCCGGGCGGCCGCGCATCACCTCCACAATCGCCTCGCCCATCGCCTGACAAGAGAAGTGCGGCAGCCATTCGTCGTCGCTCGTGCGACCCTCGTGCCAGCAAGCCTCCCGAAAGGGCGGCACATGCGTGACCAGGAACACTTGCGGGTAGCGATCCGCCGCCGTCTGCAGACCTTGGCGAACGTGCTCGGCGGCCTCTTGCCCCATGGCTCGCAGCACGTGCTGGCGGCTCGGCTTGTCGTAGCCCGCCAGTTCGGCAATCAAGCGATAGTCGTTCAACATCACGGTGGAACGCTCGTAGTCTCCCAAGCGGGCATCGGCCCAGCCATCGTGACCTACAAGGCCCACGCCAGGCGTCAACTCCAGCACGCCGCGTTGCGTGAGATACTGCAACCGCGGCTCCTCGTGGCACAAGTTGGCGACGCGTTGCCGCACCTCCACGACCGAGCCGAAGTAGAAATCGTGATTGCCCAGCACGAAGTAGATCGGGCACGGCCAGCTCAAGGCCATCTGGTTGAGGTACGCCGCCACGGAATGCGCCTCGCCGACATCGCCACTCACGAGAATTGCATCCGGCTCCGCCAACCTCACGCGATCAAAAAAGTGCTCACGCTCCTCGGGCCGGAGGAAGTTGAGATGCAGATCGGTAAGCCAGGCAAGTTTCATACAAGGCTATCGGCTGTCAGCTATCGGCTATCAGCCAAACCAAGTCCATCGTTTCTGGCGGATAGCCGACAAAGTTCTTCCATGCACGACCGCAGGATCACTCCTCCAGCAACTCCTTCAAGCGGTCCAGCATTCCAAGAGCATCCAATTGCCAGATGACGAGCACCACCCCGCCGATACACAGCAGCAGCGGCAAACCGGTGGCCACGGCCGCTTTGGCCGTGGACGTTTGCTGGGCCTCCCGCAAACCAATGGCGATGAGCGTGAGCGTGACGATGACATTGATCACCGACCCGCTATTGCCCGGGAATATCACCAGCGGCGCCGCGCAACCGCTGGCATAGGCCACCACGCGAAAGGTTGTTTCCAACGGATAGCAGGCGCTGTGCAGCACGCACAAGATCGCGTGAATGACCGTGCTGAGCAGCACCAACTGCAACGCGGCCACGACCGGTATGGCCAACATGAACACGACTTGCACAATCAGGATGGTCTGCCAATCGCTGTCGCCCTTCCTCAACTCCAACAGGTTCTCCACGAGCGTGGCGACAAATCCGAACAGCAGCGTGGCCATGAGGCTGAAGCCCAGGGGCGCGAGCCACCCTCCCTCGCGTCGCATCTGTTGAAAGAACAGTGAGCTACCGCCGGAGAGAAGATCACCAATCGTCTGGAAGAACCGCACGATCACGGGACCCGGCTGCTCCCACCGCGGACCGTGGCTCTCGTTCAGACCAGGCGCAAGCTCCGTGGGCGCCTGCGGGGCAGCGTAAGGATTCTGGGATGCAGACGTGTCTTCGTTCATGTCACGGTAGCATATACGCATCCCTGGAATTGTTCCATGAAGAGGGCCTTTAGGGCGGCGCATCCTGCCGCACATCCCACAGGTATCCGACGCCGTCGTCTCCGCCGCTCAAGAGCGTGTGGCTGTCGCGTCCGAAGCAGACCGCATAGGCATACCCCTTGTGACGACCGGCGCTCCACACCGCTTGCGCCTTCAGCGGGTCCCAGACCGATATTTCTCCGCTGGAGGCGCCGGTGGCCAGCCGCAGGCCGTCGGGCGAAAAGCTCATGGCCCCATAGATGAATCTTCCGCCGATGTTGAACTGTTGCACGAGGGTCATGTCGCTGGCTTGCCAGACTCTCACCTGGCCATCGAGGTGAGCCGTGGCGAGCAGGCCTCCGGCGGGCGCGAAGCGGACCGTGTACATGCGGAGGTCGCCTTCACGCCCGCCCGCATTGGCCGCCTGCTGCTCGACCCTATACTCCTCACGCTTGGCGCCGGTCTCCGCATCCCAGAACCGAATTGTTGAATCCCAGCCGGCTGTAGCCAATGTGGCGCCGTCGGGGCTGAACGACAATCCGTACACCTGCGAGTGCGAAGCCTTGGCGATCTGTTGGTCGGTCTTGAGATCCCACAGGTAGACGGCCGATTGCCGGAAGACGGCGGCGGCCAGGCGGTGGCCGTCTGGCGTGAAAGCGAGATCCTCGACCTTGGAATGCGGGTCGCGTCCTTTCGGCCAATCCCAACGATGCAGCAATCGGCCGCTGCCGACTTCCCAGAGGGCCACATGCACGTTCTCCCCGCTCGTGCCGCCGCCCACCAAACAGCGGCTATCGGGAGAGAACGCAAGTTGTGAGTATAGCGTCCCTGCTAGTCCCAGCATGCGGCGCGAAGCACCATCCTGCGCATCGACGAGCCGCACGGCGCCGGAATCGTCGCCGAAGGCCAGGACAGTGCCGTCGGGGGAAGCGGCAACTGCCCCCGTGGCGTGAACGATCCCCGTTAGAGGGGCCTGCTTTCTCGCCGGGACATCCCAACGGCGCACGGGGCCATCCCACCCGGCGGAATAGAGCATGCGGCTGTCGGCCGTGAAAGCCAATGCCCAGGGGTACGCGTCGTGGCCCAGGAGTTGGCCCACGCCCTGTCCCGTGGCCGGATCCAGGAGGTAGATGCAATAATCCGTGGCGCACACGGCAATGCATTTCCCATCCGGACTATAGGCGACTGCGGAGGTGTAATTCTCTATTTCTTGATGTAGTACAGCGTCTTGTGCCCGCGCAGATAGAGGCAGCCGTCGGAGACGGCGGGGGAGGCGAGTGTGTCGTCGTCGAGTTGATTTTCGGCCAGCTTGTCGAAGCGATCGGTGGCGGAGACGACCGTGCAAAGGCCGCGCGTGTTGAGGAAATAGATGCGTCCCTCGGCTGCCAAGGGAGAAGCTTTGTAATCGCCGGGGAGCCGCTTCTCCCATTTCAGATGGCCCGTGTAAGCGTCCAGGCAACGGGCGATGCCGTTGTCGGTGATCAGGTACAACAGCGAGCCCAGAACCACGGGCGTGCAACTGTCGGGCGTGCCCTGGTCTTGCTTCCAGGCCACGGCGTTCTTGGGCAACTCGCCCGTGCCGGTGGCCTTCACCGCCACGAGCGGCCCGCGTTGGCCTTGCGTGGCATAGACGAACTCATCGTGATAGGTCGGGCCGGTGATGGTGCGCCCCCCGGTAAGCCCCGGGAGGAACCAGAGTTGCCTGCCGGTGGCGGGATCGTAGGCATCGAGCTGGTTGCCCCCCATCACAATCAGCTCCAGACGCGCGGGCGTGGCTCGCAGCAGCGGCGTGGTGTAGGAATCGCACTGCTCGGCATCGGCCTTGGTCATCCGTTGACTTTTCCACATTTCGCGGCCCGTGCGCTTGTGGTGTGCGACGAGATAGCTGGGCGAAAGCGAATCGTTCAGCCCGGCCAGCGAATCCTGCATGCAAACAGAGATCACCAGGTCCTTGTACAA
>JBGTDH010000098.1:0-2034 GCA_041748435.1 Pirellulales bacterium | reverse complement strand
GCGGCACCGGCGCCACGCGTGAAGCACTGCGCACAGCCCGCACCGATCTCAAGACCTCCGGCCCGGTGAAACTGGTGTCTATGGGCGATGCCTTCGAGGATCGCCTGCAGGGTGGCCTGAACAACCTGGAGAAGGAAGGCTCGATCAAAGATCTGATCGAAGTTCCCAAGGAGCGGCGGTTCACGGGCTTCGACGCCTATCAGAAAGTTCTGGAGTCCGGCGTCGATCTGGTGATTCTGGCCACGCCCCCCGGCTTCCGGCCGATTCACCTCAAGGCAGCCATCGATGCCGGCAAGCACGTGTTCATGGAGAAGCCCGTGGCCGTGGATGCCCCCGGCGTGCGGAGTGTGCTGGAATCGACCCGCAAGGCCAAAGAGAAGGGCCTAAACCTGAGCGTGGGCCTGCAGCGGCGGCATCAGTTTCCGTACATGGAGACAATCAAGAAACTGCAAGATGGCATGATCGGCGATATCGTCACGTGCCGCGCGTATTGGAATGGGAACAGCCCGTGGGTTCGGCCCCGCAAACCGGGTCAGACCGAGATGGAGTACCAGATGCGCAACTGGTACTACTTCAACTGGCTGTGCGGAGATCACATTGTGGAGCAGCACATCCATAACCTGGATGTGATCAACTGGCTGAAGAACGGCTATCCGGTGAGCGCCCAGGGCACCGGTGGGCGCGAAGTGCGCAAGGGGGAAGATTACGGCGAGATCTTCGATCATCACGCCGTGGAGTTTGAATATGCCGACGGCTCGCGGTGCTTCAGCTATTGCCGGCACATTGCCAATTGCTGGAACAGCGTCTCCGAGCATTGCCAGGGAACCAAGGGTCACGCCGACATCAGCGGCGAGCGGATCGTCGTCAACGGCGAACAGCCCTGGAAGTATCGCGGTCCCACGAGCAATCCGTATCAGCAAGAGCACGACGACTTGTTTGCCGCCATTCGCGCCGGCAATCCGCTCTCGGAAGGCGAGTACGGCGCACTGAGCTCGATGACTTCGATCTTTGGGCGCATGGCCACCTACTCGGGCAAGATGCTCAAGTGGGACGACGCGCTGGCCAGCAACATCAGCCTGATGCCGAAAGACTTTTCGTTCGACGCCACCCCGCCGACTCCGTCCGTCGCCATTCCCGGCGTGACGCAAGTGATTTGATGCATGACAACGTCTGAACACGATACACGGAGCGCCAGTCGTCGGGAACGAGACGAGCAAATCGCCGCCGAGGCGAAGTTGCCGCCCTTGGATCTGGCGTCCGACGCGGCTTCGTCGCCTCTCGAGGCCCACTTGGGAAGACATCGTAGACGGCCCCTCGCCGTCGCGGGCATTGTCGAGAATGGTCTCGTGCGCCCCCTGGATACCGCAGTGAAGCTGGCGGAGCATTCACGAGTTATTATTGTGACCACGGAGGCGACTTAACCCTCCGCCGGCCGTCCATGCCTCAATTGCTACGTCGAATTGTGCCCGCGTGGCTGTGGATGGTCTGCTCTGGCCTGACGATTCAGGCGCAGCAGATCGACTATTTGCGTGACGTGAAGCCGCTGCTGAAAGAGCGGTGTTACGCTTGTCACGGGGCACTGAAGCAGCAAGCCGGTCTGCGGTTGGACGCCGCCGCGCTGATCGTGCGCGGAGGCGAGAGCGGGGCGGTGATCGTGGCGGGCGATCCGACTGCGAGCGTCTTGATCGAGCGCATCACGGCGCGGGATTTGGCCGTTCGCATGCCGCCGGAAGGAGAGCCAGTTTCGGCCGAGCAGGTGGCGCGCATCAAGCGGTGGATCGAGCAAGGCGCCAAATCGCCGGCCGACGAAAAGCCCGAGACCGATCCGCAAGAGCATTGGGCCTTTCGACCTCCGCTGCGACCGGCCGTGCCTTCGATTGCGGATGCGACGGGGGTGCTGAATCCGATCGATGCGTTTCTGGCGGCGAGACGCAAGGAGCAGGGACTCGTGCCGCAGCCGCCCGCCGATCGCCGCACATGGCTTCGCCGCGTGACGCTCGATCTGATTGGCTTGCCGCCGAGCAGGGCCGAACA
>JBGTDH010000097.1:0-5242 GCA_041748435.1 Pirellulales bacterium | reverse complement strand
GTTACTTAGTTGTTGATTTCGATCATCTTGCCAATGAGAATCAAGAGGGGTTGTACTCGCTTTGCTGAAGGCGCCTTTTGCTTTCAAGCGGTGAACAGAGAATCGGAAGGGGATTGATCCTATGGGGATCTGGCGCTCGCTCCACGCACTCGCCACTGGGACTAAACATAAGCGTACACACGCTAAACGACCGCTGACCGACGCGCGGCATTTCAGCCGTAAGCAGTTGGCATTGGAGCCTTTAGAAGAACGGGCTCTGATGGCCATCTTGCTGGCCGAAGTCGCCGGCGATAATGGCTCACCCGTCGTGCCGGGACAGGTTCGCGATGTGGCTCCGCGCGAACTGGTATTCCGCTTCGACAACGCAGTTGACCCAAATACCCTATTCGGTATCCAGGTCACGCGCAGCGTCGACGGCATCTTCGGAAACGGGAACGATCTGAATATCGATCCCCAACGCTCGCTCACCGGCGCCTTCCCCAACGGGTTCGTGGGCATCGGCGATCGGCCCAGCGAAGTGGTGATGCGCTTCGGCGAAGTGCTGCCGGACGATTTCTATCGCATCACGGTCATGGGTTCCGGCCCCAATGCGGTGCGCGATGCCGGCGGCGCGGCGTTTAACGGCGGCGTCGATTCCGTGATCGACTTCCGGCTCGCTCTGGGCGCCCAGGTGGTGGCGGTGGTGCCGCAGCCCATCACGCGCGATGCAATCGGCACGCTGATCCAGGCTCGCAACACGATCGAGGTCTATTTCAATAACGACGATCTGGACCCCCTCGCGGCCCAGGATCCGAGTTTCTATCACCTGATCTTCACCAACACCACGGCCACCAACACCGACGATGTGGTGTATCTGCCCTCGGCGGTGGCGTACGATCCGTCTCTGGATAAGGCCACGCTTACGTTCTCGGCCGATCTGGATCAGTTGGGATCCGGCGTGGGCACGTATCGGCTGCGCATCGGTAGCGGCGATGGCCAGGCTTCGTCGGCGGCGACCGAGATTCCTGTGAATGTAAACGTCGCTCTGGATGCCGGCAGCAGCTTTGCCTCCGCCCAGAGCCTGACGACCGTGGTGAATCCGCTCGATCGACGCGGGCTGATTGTGAGCGGCGAGATCTCGGCTCAGAACTACGGGCTGACGCTCCCCGGCTCCGACGACGAACCCGGCCATCGCGGAATCTCCCCGGAGAGCCATCTGCGCGGCATCGCCGACACGACCGACGGCATCACGACCATTTACTACGATTTCCGCCGCGACTTCGGCGTGGACCCGCAGGGCAACCCGCTGATCAACGTGATTCAGGACAACCCAGCGCAGATTCAGCGTGCCCGCGAAGTGTTGGAGTTCTACTCGCACTTCCTGGGTGTGCAGTTCGTAGAGACGGCTCCGGCGCCGGGCACGCCCAGCATTGGTTTCACGATTGGCACGGGCGAGCTGCGCGTGGTCTCGCCCACGGTCGGTTCCGGCTCGGGCGATGGCATCACGGGGATCGCCGGGCTGCCGAATATTCCGGTGATCAACGGCGTGCCCGTGCCGGTGCATTCGATCGCGCTCGCGGTGATGGATAGTTCGGAGTCGGCCCTGTGGGGCGCCAGCGAGTTCGGCGGCAATTATTTCCGCGAGGCAATGCGGGAGATCGGCCAACTGCTGGGTTATGGCCTCTCCACCGACCAGCCGCACCTGACGCTCAACCGCGGCAATCTGCAGTTCCTGGTCCCTGGCGGCGGTAATATCTCGGAGCCGGTTTTCCCGGGCGACCACGATATCGTTCACGGTCAGTTCCTGTACCGGCCGGAAAGCAACGATATCGATCTTTACCGGTTCGATGTGGCGGCCACGGGCACGTTCCGGGCCGAGACCTTTGCCGAGCGCCTGGCCACCAGCAGCCTGCTCGATACGGTCATCACCTTGTTCGGCGATGTGCGCGAGATTGTGCTGCCCGCCACGGGCGGCGCCGGCCTGACCGACGGCCAGACGTTCACTCTTAGCGATGGCGTGCACACGGTGACGTTCGAGTTCGACGATCTCAACCAGTTGGGCGTAGCCACGGGCAACCAGTCGATTATCTACTCCGTGGGCGATTCCGCCGAAACCATTGCGCGCACGCTGGCCGAGGCGATCGACGATACGCCGTCGTTGAATATCTCGCCGGCGGCCCGGTTCAATCGCATCCAACTGCGCGGCGCCATCAATGCGGATGTCGCCAGCGCTCCGTCGATCAGCCTGGAAGTGGTGCGCGAAGTCATCGCCAGCAACGACGACTACCGCAGCGAAGACTCGTTTCTGGAAGTGCAGTTGAGCGCCGGGACGTATTACATCGGCGTCTCTGCCCGCGGCAACAGCGATTACGATCCGACGATTGCCGACAGCGGCTTCGGCGGCACAACGCAGGGCCTGTACCAGTTGCGGGTGGATTTCACGCCGGCGCCGACGCAAACGCTGGTGGATCTCAGCGGCACGCCCTTGGATGGCGATGTCGACGGAGTGCCGGGGGGCGATTTCAACTTCTGGTTCCAGGTGGGCAACGACGCCAACTCGATCTATGTCGACAAGTCGTTCACCGGAGCGCAGTTGGGCACGCTGGCAAATCCTTTCAACAACTTGCAATCGGCCTTCACGGCGGCCAACAACCGCGCCGGCAACGAGATCGTGCGCGTGGTGGGCAACGCCGGGGCCGATGGCTCCTTTGCTACCCTCTCGGACAATCTGGCCTACGCGGTCGGCTTTAACACCAATGGCCTCCCCTTGGGAGACGGCACCACGCTGGTGGTGCCGCGCGGCGTGACGATGATGGTCGACGCCGGCGCTATCTTCAAGATGCGGCTGGCCAATGTGGATGTCGGCAGCCTGGCCCAGAATATCGATCGCAGCCTGGGGCACTTGCAAGTATTGGGCATTCCCGGCCAGTCGGTGGTCTTCACCTCCGCGCTGGACGAAACCATCGGCAACGATGTCACGCCCATTCCCAGCGTGCCCGCCGGCAGCAACTGGGGCGGCATTGTGTTCCGCAACAATCTGGATTACGCCGAAGGCCGCACCGTGCTGGAGCGGGAAGGCATCTTCCTGAACATTGTCAACCAGGCCGACATCCGCTACGGCGGCGGCGATGTGACCGTGAACTCCGTCTCGCAGCGGTTCTCGCCGATCCATTTGACCGAGTCCCGGCCCACGATCAGCTACAACACGATTACCCGCAGTGCCGATGCGGCCATGTCGGCCGATCCCAAGAGCTTCATTGACACGCGGTTCCTCGGCGCCGATTTCACCGCCGACTACGATCGTCTGGGCCCGCACATCCGCCGCAACACGCTGGCCGTGCGTTTGCCCAACGGTTCCGTGGCCCAAAACAGCGTCAACGGCTTGTTCGTGCGCGTGCGCACGCAGGTGGTGGGCGGACAGCTCAACGTGCTGGATCTGGTGGAAGGCGATGCCCGCATGGATGACACTGACATCACGCATATCCTGGCGGAGAATCTGCTCATCCGCGGCACGCCCGAAGGCAACGCGCTGACGGGGAGCCAGGTGGTCATCACGTCGGGCTTCGTGGCATCCGAAGCGATTGGTGGGAATCCCACGAACGATACGATTGCCACGGCCGTGCAGACCACGTTGCCCGTGGTTGCCGCCGGCGAGTATCGCGTTTTCCGGGACAAGGGGACGATTGGCGACAATCCCAGTTTGACCGGCAGTCCGGCGGCGGACCGGGATGTAGACTTCTTCCGCTTCGATCTGGCGGCCGGCTCGCGGGCGACCATGAACGTGAACGTGCTGCGCGATCCGCTGGGGCTGATTCCCTCGCTGGACGCGAACCTGCGGTTGTTCAACTCCAGCGGCGTGGAGTTGGCCTTTAGCGAGGCCAACCCCTCCGGCACGGAAGGCTTTCTGGGGAAGAGCGTCGATCCTTACCTCGAATTCGTCGCCACGACCTCCGGCACGTACTACGTGGCGGTGGCGGGATCGGCCAACCGCGCCTACAACCCCCTGGTGGCGGGCAGCGGCGCTGCGAGCGGAGCGTTCAGCACGGGCAAGTACGATGTCAGCATCTCCGTCTCCGCGTCCAGGGCCAATCTCGATTCCCGGCTGCAGATCGATCCGGGCCTGATCATCAAGGCGGCCGGCTCGCGGATCGAAGCGCAGATCGGCGCCCAGCTTATTGCCGAAGGCGAAGAGGAACGCCCGATTGTGTTCACCTCGCTGCGCGACGATCGCTACGGCGCCGGCGGAACCTTCGACACCAACGCCGACCAGACCAACACATTCACCAGCCCCGGGGATTGGGGCGGCATCTTCCTGGGTCACCTTTCGCAAGGCAGCCTGGATCACGTGCTGGTCACGTTTGCCGGCGGCCTGACGCGCATTGAGGGCACCTCCGATCGCTTCAACGCGCTGGAAATCCATCAGGCCGAAGCACGGGTGACGAACAGCATCTTCGAGCGGAACGCGGTCGGGCAGGCTACCACGCTGCGCAACGGCCGGGCGGAGAACGCGGCCACGACGATCTTCGTGCGGGGCGCGCAGCCGGTGCTGGTCGATAACACCATCCGCAACAACGTCGGCTCGGCCATCAGCGTGAATGCCAACGCGCTGCAGTTCCAGCCCAAAGCCGATTCCGGCCGTTCGGCCGGTTTGGCCCTCTCCTTCGACGAGCTCGAGGGAAACCAGGGGCCGCTGGTCCACGGAAATCTCTTGGGGGGCAACGGGCTGAACGCGATGGAGGTCCGCGGTGGTACGCTCACCACGCAGACCGTCTGGGACGACACCGACATCGTGCATGTCCTGCGCGGCGAGATCGCCGTGACCAATCACCATGTCTATAGCGGATTGCGCCTGCAAAGCAGCCCCACGGAGAGTCTGGTTGTGAAGCTGGCGGGGGCCAACGCCGGCTTCACCGCCACCGGGCAGCCTCTGGACATCAGCGACCGCATCGGTGGAACCGTGCAGATTGCCGGCGCGCCAGGCTTCCCGGTCGTGCTCACGGGTTTGGGAGACGACACCGTCGGCGCCGGGCTCGATTTCAATGGCAATCCCATGCTGGACACCAACCCCTCGCAACCGCACGACTCCAGCGGCGGGCAGTGGCGAAGCGTTCAACTCCGGGAGTACAGCAACGACCGCAATGCGGAGACAACCTACGAGCGGGAGTCCGCGCAGACCAACGCCGCCGACGTCAACGGCACGCCCGCCACGGCCCAGTTCCTGGGTCACATCGCACCCAACGAGAAAGCGGGCGACGAGAATCGC
>JBGTDH010000096.1:0-3581 GCA_041748435.1 Pirellulales bacterium | reverse complement strand
GGTGTGGTGGCCACTTCCTGGCCATCGAGTACGAGCTTCGTCAATTCGACCAGTGGCCGCTTGGGCAGCCCTTGCGTCGTGTTCTCCCAGGCGCAGCGGACACGCAGCATCAAGCCTTCCTTAGGACGTTCCGCCTCCCCTAGATCGTCGGGCTTCACCGCGACAACAGAAACCAAAGGACGCCGAACGTTGGGGTTGTCCCACCATTGCCACTCTCGGGCGTGCTGTTGCACGAACTCGCGCATCGCGGGAGTGCCGCCATGCATCCAGGTCTGTTGGCTGCTCACGGCGTCGTGGCGCACGGCCATCACCCAATTATTCTTGAGCGCCAGGAGCCAGCCATCCCATGTCGGTTCTTCCGCCAGGAGCAGCGTGCGATAACCCGTGGTCATATCGGCGAACCACCACGGCTCGTTGCCATGCGCATCTTGCAACCCGATGAACGGCAGTTGCAATCGGTATTGATAGAGGAACGGCTCGCTGTTGGTGAAATCGGGATTGCCGAAATGGAACGTGCTGAGGGCCGCGAAGCCGCGGCGCTCGAGTGAGTCGTCCAGGAACATCCGCGTGAGCTCTTCGTTCTCCCCGAATTGCCAGATCAGCCGCCCGCCGGCTTGCTCCAACGCACGCACCCGGCGATCGCGAAACTGGAGCCAGGTGGCCACTTCGCGACCGGCCAGCGACGGGCCGAGATCAACGCCGGCTGGCCCCACCACATCGCTCGTGTGGCTGTACGTTCCCATGCCGGGGACACTCACCCAGGTGCCGTACTCTTCGTTGGCGACAAAGAACTTCACCGGGACGCCGCGCTGATCGGCAATCGTTTGAGCGCGGGCCAGCCACTCCGGTCGCGCATTCTTAGCGCCCCACAGATGGATCTTGAGAGCGCCCGCCAGATCGACAGCCTCGTGCGGACTTCCCTTCCCATGCGCCTCAATCTGAATCGAGAACACCTTCAGCCCTGGCGGCAACTTCGCCACGGCCGGCAGAGGCGCACGCGGCACCGAGGACACGTCGATCGAATCGAGGATTGCCAGCGCGTCCAACGCATAGTAACAGGCTAGCGGATTGCTGGCCCAACCGGGTCGATTCGAGAACCCGCCATCGGCATTGTGCAGCGACTGCAGGTAGCGCAGGCACCCTTCGCGATCCGCTGGCTGTCCGCCCAATTGCTTCAATGCACGCAGCGCAGTCCACGTGTAAGCCACATCGGCCACGTTGCCGATCTCCGCCTGCGGTTGATGCGTGAACCCGCCACTGGCGAGCTGACAGCTCCTGAGCCAGGCGATGGTTTCCGCGGCGCGTTCGTTGCCGCGGCCCAAGGCGGCCAACGCTTCCAGGCCCCACCACGTGTTCATCACGTGACCGTCGCTGCCATCGGCCGCGGGCGTGTTGTTGAAGCTTCCATTCTTCCGCCGGCGCGCATCCAGATACTCGATGAACTGCGGCGACAGATCAGACACGGAAAGTCCCAGAAGCGCGCGGCAGCTCAATGCCTTGAGCTCGTTCTGGAACACGGGATAACGATGCTGCTCGTATTGTGCCGGATACACCGCCGGCCGCTGCCAGCTCTGCACTTGCTCGGCGAACGACGAGGCATCTTGATCGAGCCACAGCAGGCTCTGAATCTGCTGGTGCTCGAACACCCGTAGATCCCGCTCCAGCTTCTTCAGCCGGAAGGGATGATGCGTGCGAACGAACTCCACCAGCCGCTCGTTCCTCGGCGGCTGGTGCCCCAACACGTGGTGACAGCCGATTACGCCGAAGGTGGCCGTGAGATGGGACTTACTCTGCTCCGGCCAAGCGTATCCGCCATCGTCGCGAGCCAGTGTCTCCAGATGGGCCACGAGGTCCGTTTGCCAGGAAGACTGAAGCGAAGGCGTCTGCCCCATCAACGGCTCTGCCAGAGCGGCAAACATGCTTCCGGCCGAAAGTGCCCCCAACATTTGCCTGCGATCCATGACATTCTTCATTGCATCGCCCCATATGGTTGAGTCTGGACGTGTCATGCTACCATGTTGCGGCACACATACCTGCCTATCGATCCAAAGTACACTCGTCGCATGGATACGGGCAAACTCCAGAAGCGCGTCCTGCTGAGCCTGCTCACCCATCCGCTGACGTTTGCACCGGCGCTGGCTGGAGTGAGTGCGCTGCTCGTGGCCTGGGGCGGTGAGATGGGAACCGGCATGCTCGCCTTCCTGGGCATCTCCGGCGTGCTGGCCAGCGTGGGCTCTCTGGCCACGCAGTTTCTGCTGCGTTCCGATGCTCTTACGCGGCAAGCTTTTGAGGCGTTGGAAGCGGAGGCCGCCCAGGAGAAAGAGCGAAAACTAGACGATCTCGAACAGCGGTTGAAGCAAGATAAAGACCCCCGCGACGAAAAACTGCTGAGACAACTGCGGGAAATCTATCAGCGGTTTCGCGACGACACGACCTGGGTCACGCGCATCAGCCAGCAATCGGCCGTGGAAATTACAAATAAGGTGGAGAAACTTTTTTCAGGTTGTATCATAACGCTCGAACGGTCGTTGAATCTGGCGCGGGCCGCCGGCAAGATGACCACGAAGGACGGACGCAAGACCACGGTCGATGCCCGCGAGCGTTTGCTGGCCGAAGTGGCGCAAAGCATCCAGCAAATGGCGCAGGCCGTCGACGGTGTTTTGGCGATGGGACTGCACGAGCAATCGACGGCCGACCTGGCCCGCATCCGGCAAGAGCTGGACGAAAGCTTGAACGTGGCCAAGCGGGTGGAAGAGCGGATGCAAACGATGGAACAAGAATTAGGGAGCAGAGATGTTAGTCGTCAGTAGTCCGTGGTCAGTAGTTGGTAGCTACTAATCACGGAGCAGAGATGTTAGTCGTCGGTAGTCCGTGGTCAGTAGTTAGTAGCTGCTAACCACGGACTACTAACTACTGACAATGCTTCGTGTGTCCCTACACTTGAGAGGGTCTACTTCCGTGTTCAAAGCCTTCGGCCGATACTTCCGTGCTTTCGGTTACCTGCTCACCGGCCGCGTCGATAGCGCACGCAAGGAGCTGAGCAAGAACCCCTACGTGATCCAGGCCACGTTCGACAAGATCGTGGAGGAGAAGACCTCTCGCATTCAGCAGTACAAGAATGCGGTGGCGGCGATGATTGCCCAGCAAGAGAAGAAGCTGGCCAACATCAAGAGCCTGTCGGACGAAGTTGCCAAGCTGGAGCGGCTTAAGGAAGGGGCCGCCGCTAAAGCCAAGATCGTGGTCGATCGGCTCAAGGGAAGCGGCGCCAGCCAGGAGCAAATAAAGCACGACGAAGAGTATGCCAAGTGCCTGGCAGCCTTTAATGATTTCACCAGCACGCTGGCGGAGAAGAACGCCCGCATCTTGGAACTTGAGAACGACGTCAAGCAGTTGGGCGAGAACATCGGCGGGCACAAGGTGCAACTGCAATCGCTGCTGCGGGAGATCGACAAGCTTAAGGAGGAAGCCTCCGCCACCGTGGCCGACATGATCACGGCCAAGGAAGAGGAAGAAATTGCGAATATGATCTCAGGCATCAGCGATGCCGGGCATGCCAAGGAGCTGCAAGACATGCGTGATCT
>JBGTDH010000095.1:0-2137 GCA_041748435.1 Pirellulales bacterium | reverse complement strand
GCCCGCGCGGGCGTGAAAGTTTCAATCCGCCCCCCGCGTTGCCGCGGGGGGAAACCGCATCAACACTGTTTCCGCGGAGCGTGAGCACTTGTTTCAATCCGCCCCCCGCGTTGCCGCGGGGGGAAACGAAGTCTACGATCTCAAAGCTACCGATCTTATCAGTTTCAATCCGCCCCCCGCGTTGCCGCGGGGGGAAACTGGTCGTAGGTGTCCGTTGAACTCCAGCGATTAGTTTCAATCCGCCCCCCGCGTTGCCGCGGGGGGAAACAGCCCGCTCGCAACTCGACGTTGCCAAGCAAGTTGTGGAGCCATTCTCGCGAACAGCTGTGTCCTCGTGCAAGAGTCCGACAACGAACGCAGCACAACTCGCGCAACATTCTCAGCCGCAATCGATTGCGAATTCCGCGATGCACCTGGCCAATCGCCATCACTCGTGGTTCGCGGAGCGAGCGAAGGCGGCAATCGATTCATTGAGCTCCAACCTGTCTCGGACGATCAAAAGATCAGTGGCTGATCGAAGTCGATTGTCGGCTTCTGGCCGTAATGCTCCACGCGCCGGCTGGCGTCCTCGCCCAAATGGTACAGCCGCAAGCTGTCCTCGCTGGGATTCATCGTCGACAGCAGGTCGTGCCGCAGCCGAGCCAACTCGCGCTCGCCCACGGAACACTCAAAGACGGAATACTGCACGCGCTGCCCGAAGTTCTCGCAAACCTGGGCCACACGCCGCAACCGCTTCCGGCCCTCGGCCGTTATCGTCGATACATCGTAAGTTACCAGGACGAACATGGAAGCGTCACTTGAGGACCAAAGCCGGATACTCGTCGAGATCGCCGCGGATATGCCGAGCCAACAGCCGCGCTTGCAGATGCGGCAACAGTCCGATCGTCACCTTCTGCTCCAGCAGCGGATGTGTCACCTCCTCCCGCTTGCGCGCCGTCAAAGCGCCCAACACCACCTTGCGGGTCGCCGCATCCATCAGCACCGCGCCGCCGGGCTGCGCAGTGAAACCCGACGCTTGGACTTGCCGCAGGTTGATCAAGGCCAGCGCGAGCCGATCGCACAACAGAGGCCGGAACTCCTCCACCAGGTCCAAGGCCAGCGACAGTCGGCCGGGCCGGTCGACGTGCAGATAACCTACCGCGGGGTCCAAGCCCACGCCCTCGAGGGCGGCGGCCACATCGTGTGTGAGCACCGAGTAGAGGAACGAAAGCAGAGCGTTCAGCGGGTCCTGCGGCGGCCGTCGCGTGCGTTCGTTCATGAAGAACGCCTCGCGCTGGTGGCGAATCATGTGGTTGAAGGCCTCGAAATAGACCCTCGCCGCGTCGCCTTCACAACCCCGCGCGACATCCACCGTCGGGGCGCGGGCCAGTGTATCGAGCGCGCAAGCCAGCCGATCGGCCGCACGGCGCAGCGCCTCGACCGATTCGGCCACCTCGCAATCGCGGGCGGATCGCAACAACAGCATCCGGCAATTCTGGATCTTGGCGGCCACGACACTTCGGGCAATCGTCAGGCACGATTCCGGCCGATCCGCCCGCCGGTACTGCTCGCGACGCAACAGCACGTTGCCGCTCGTCATGGGCACCACGCGGGCCTGAAAGCGCCCTTGTTCCGTGAGAAACGAGATGGAGACATTCCGCTCGTTACACAACTCCATTGCCGCGGAGCTCACCGAGACGCGGCCGAAGCACACCACGCCTTCCAGGTGATGCACGGGCACAACCAGCTTCTCCTGGCCCTCCACCCGAATGCGAAGGGTCTCGCCTTGCTTGCCCAGGTAGGCCCCCTGGGTTTGCACGTACAGCGTGTTCTGATGCGTTTGCATGGGAGTGGATTCCGGATGAATCGACGCGATGCATGATGCCAGACCAACAACGTCCATCCGTCCGCTCCCGCTCCTATCCTCTGGCGACAACAGCCTAACTGCCCGCACGGCAATTCCTCACGCGGAGCGTGAGGGCTACTTGACGACGAACAACTCCTGGCAATACGTGGCGACTTTCCGCTTTTGCGACAGCAACTCGGGCAGACACAAGTCGTACAACGAGCATCCGCGGCAACGGGCTTTCAGCACGGGCGGCGGCGTGAGGCCGCTAGCGACCAGCTCGTGCAGCCGGCGGGCGGCCGCTTCCGTCTT
>JBGTDH010000094.1:0-4696 GCA_041748435.1 Pirellulales bacterium | reverse complement strand
AGCGGAGCCGATGCAACGCGCGGTGATTATCTTTCGCGTGGTTCCCCCCCCGGAAGCCGCGCCCGATAAGCCGCAGTAGCGTCATTCGCCCGACTGCTTTTTCCCGGCTTTGCCGCCGCCCCAGAGCGGTTTCACGAGCGTGGCGTTCCAGGCGTCCCAACGGGTTTGCAGTTCTTTGGCATTCTCGGGGAGCGAGGCCATGAGATCATTCTGCTCGCCGATGTCAGCGGCCAGGTTGTAGAGCTTGGCTTCCGTGGCCCCTTGATTGCCGGCACCGGTCAGCGTGTCGGCGTTGATGTCGTAACGCACCAGCTTGTAATCGCCCACGCGAATGGCCATTTGATCGCCGAACCGCCAGTACAAGGCATCGTGCGGGACGGTCGAACTCTCGCCGCTGATGAACGGAAGCAAATTCACGCCATCTAACTCTCGCTCTGTCGGTTCGTTTACGCCCGCGGCTGCCAGTGCGGTGGCGTGAGCATCGAGCTGAATCACCGGCGACTGAAACACACCCGGCTTCACGCGCCCCGGCCAGGTAACCAGGAACGGCACGCGGATGCCGCCCTCCAACGTGGTGCGCTTCGATCCTCGCAGCGGCGTGTTGATCGAGCCGTTGACGGTCACACCCGGCATCGTGGGTCCGCCGTTATCGCTGACGAACACGATGAGCGTGTTCTTGGTCTGGCCCGTCTGCTCCAGCGTGCGGCGCACGCGGCCAATGGCTTCGTCCATGGCGAACATCATGGCGGCGTAGGTGCGGCGCGTCTTGTTGCCGATCGAAGCAAATTTCATCAACCGCGCGTCGTCGGCCTGCATGGGCGTATGCACGGCATTAAACGTCAGATACAAGAACCACGGCTTCTCTCGCTGCCGAGTGACAAACGCCGAACCCTCGCGCCCGATGGCGTCGGTCAGATACTCGGTCTCGTTGGCCGGTTCGTTGCCGCGCAGAATGCCCGCCGATTGGAAGTAATCGTGGCTGCCGCCCAGAAAGCCAAAGAACTCGCTGAACCCGCGCTGCTGCGGCTGAAATTGGGCCTCGGCCCCCAAGTGCCATTTGCCCACGACCGCCGTGGCATAGCCCGCCGCTTTCAGCCGATCGGCCAAGGTGGTCTCGGTTGTCGGAAGTCCGGTGCCGCCTGCACCCGCATTGAACTCATGCCCGAACCGCTGCTGATAGCGCCCCGTGAGCAGCCCGGCGCGCGTCGGCGAGCAATACGGCCCCGAGACATAGCCGTTGGTAAACCGCACGCCATCGGCCGCCAGCCGATCCAGATGCGGCGTGGGAATGTCTTTGCAGCCGTGAAAGCCCACATCGGCATAGCCCATGTCGTCTCCCACGATGACCAGAACATTCGGCTTGCCGGTCTCGGCGGCATACGCGACTTGGACGGCGATCAGCAGTGCAAGACTGGCGACGATGCTGGCGAATCGATCGAGCATGGCGGAGATCCTTGGAGGGCTGCGGTGAAATTCTCGCGCGTCGAGAGGCGAGAGCGCGAGCCGCTATTGTACTATGCCGTCGAGCCGAGTGCTAAACGGCAACCGCTAAGCCGCAAGCGGAGGCTGCGCTCCGAATCCAGCTACGCGGCAAACAGGCGCGGGTAAGCGAAGCCGGTGCGGGCGTCGTTCCAGCGGCGGAGCGTGACGGCGGCCAGATGGCCCCCGAAGGCGACCGAGAGTTTCAGCGCGTGGTCGTAGCGCGCCCGCCGCCCCACCAGGGGAATGCAATCCAGATCGCAGGCGGGATCGGGCCTGGTCAGGTTGAGCGTCGGATGCAGGTAGCCGTCGCGCAGGGTCAACGCGGTGACGGCCAGCTCCACGCTGCCGGCGGCATTTACCAGGTGTCCCAACATGCTCTTGGTGGCGCTGACGCAGATGCTGTTTGCCGCACAACCGAGGGCTTTGCGAATGCCGCGGGTCTCGATGGGATCGTTCTGCTGCGTGCCCGTGCCATGCACGTTGATGTAACCGATCTGCTCCGGCTCCAGGTTGGAGTTCTGCAGCGTCGAGCGAATCAGGTAACTCAGCGCATCGCTCCCTTCATCGAGCCCGGTCAGGTGATGGGCTTCGGCCAGCATCTTGCCGCCGGTGAACTCGGCGTAGATCTTGGCGCCGCGTCGCAGGGCATGGCTGAGCCGCTCCAGAACGAACATGGCCGAGCCTTCGCCCATCACAAACCCGCGACGCTCGCTGTCGAAGGGCCGGCAAGCCTGCGTGGGATCGTCGTGCTGGGCCAGCACCCGCATTTGATGGAAGCCGGCGGCAAACAAGGAGTGAAAGGCTTCCGCACTGCCGGCCAAGGCGATATCGCACTGGCCGTCGCGAATGCTGCGGACCGCGGCCAGGATGTCGATCAGCCCGCTGGCACATGCCACGGAGTGACAAATCCGCGGTCCGGCCAGACCATATTCGTTCGCCACGGTCCAACAGGCGGTGTTGGGCATCCACTGCTGCCACCACGGCACCGCGTTGGGCCGCATGTACTGGGTTAACCCGCGATGCTCCTGAACGAAGCCGGTGTCTCCCATGTGGCCGCTGATGGCGCAACCGAAACGCTCCAGATCGACATCGTCCAGATCGACCCGGCTATCGGCCAAGGCCTCGGCTGCGGCGCGGCGTGCCAGCGTGATGACTTTGATCTGCCCGGGATAGTCGGGCTCGATATCGACCGGGGCGCCGATCAGCAGACCGTCCGGAATGCCGTCCAGTCCTTCTAGCCGGCGAACGCCGCTGCGGCCCCGCCGGAGGGCTGACCAGGTGCTTTCCCGATCATGGCCGACCGAGGTAATCATGCCGATGCCGGTCATGACGATCGGTTCGCGATCATCACATCCCCACGGCAATTCTTTGATCGGACTGATCATTGGCAGGACGTCTGCGGCGGGCAGACATTAGTCCACGAGGGACGGACTCGGAAAGGGGTGGCAACCCTAGGCCATGATTGGCAAGGTAGCCGTCCCTTCGGAACCTATCGACACAACCGACAAGTGCGTCTGAGCCGCATTAACCGCTTGAAACATTGCCCCCCGGCTGCGTTGCTTTGTAAAGTATAGGTTGATTGGAACCCCTGCATCAAGTAGCGAAAGTCTTACGAGCAGCCGAACAGATCACGCTGCGCATAATGGTATATACGCATTTCAGGCTTGTTTCCGCCATATCCCTCGCAAATACCTAGCGAAATGCCCGTAGCGCTGCCAGCAGACTTTTTTTTGAAATTAGGGCAATTCCATGCTTGCAATGGTCGGCAAAGTTGTTAGATTCCTGTTTGTGGGAAATGAACCCACAGAAACCAAAAATCTCGCTAATTTGTGGGTAATGGGCCCATTTGTGGAACGGACTCTTTTGAACGCATTGCTCGTGTACGCGAGGGATGACACAAGATGTCCGCTCCGGTTGAGTTTATCCAGGGAGAGTATCAGCGCAGCCTGGACGATCGGTTTCGTCTTTCGCTGCCCGGCGAGATTCTCACCCAGTTAGGCGAGCATCCCGCCTACATTCTGGCCAAGGAGCGCCCGGGCTGCTTGAGCTTGTGGAACTCGGAGGTCTGGCAATCCCGGCTGGATGTCGGACTGGATCTACTGCGCACGAAAATGCGTGCTGGCAAACTCGAGGGTCGATTGGGACAGGTGCAGATGCTGGGCCGGTTGCTGTCGTCCCGGCACATCACGGTGGAGTTGGCAGGACGCGGGCGCTTGCTTGTGCCCGAAGGATTTCGCGAGTTCCTCAAAGTGCCCGCCAGCGGAGAGGTGAGCGTGGTCGGCGCTGGCGTTTGTGTCGAGATCTGGAATCCGACGGCCTGGCTGACGTACTTGGAGTCCCGGATGCCTAAGTTTCGACGCTTGTTCGATGAGTTGTCTTCCTGACGGAGAGCCTAAATACACGCCCATGCCCGGTGAGGAGGGGAAGCCTGCAATCCTCGACCTCTTGTCACCCGTTGGGGACACAATCCATGGAACGGACACATTGGCATGGATGCCAGCTTTTTCCCCTCCCGCCGGGCTTGGCTATTTGATGTACGCCCCTAAAGAACGCCGCCTGGGGGCGGCGGCTAAGCGATTGATGGCTACCGCTTAGCCGCCGCTCCCAGACGGCGTTTTCAGTTGTGCGCCGGCGCCGGTCTACTTCGCCGACTTCAACGCTGCGATCGCGGCATCATAATCCGGCTCGGAGGCCACTTCCTTCACCGTCTCGGCGTAGACCACTTTGCCGCTTGAGTCCAGCACGATCACGCCGCGCGCCAACAGCTTGAGTTCGTCGATCAGCATGCCTGTGGCGTTGCCAAAGCTGCGGTTCTGATAGTCGCTGGCCACCTTCATGTTCTTGATCGTCTCGGCGCCACAAAAGCGGTTCATCGCGAAGGGCAAGTCCAGGCTCACGGTGACGGCGTTGATCTGTTCGGCCATGCCCGCGAGTTGATCGTTGAACTTCTTGGTCTGTGTCTGGCAAACAGGAGTATCCAGCGAAGGCACAACGCTCAAAAAGCTCGGCTTCCCTTTGAGATCGGCGGGCTTGATGGTCTTGAGACCGCCTTCGAAGTAATGCAGCGTGAACTCGGGGCACTGCTGGCCCACCTTGAGTTCGTCGCCCACCAAGGTCATGGGATTGCCCTTAAAGGTCACAGCGCCGGCTCGGCTCATGGTCAGGTCCTTTACTTTGCGGATTGGAGAACGTGTAGCATCGGATGGGAGGAACG
>JBGTDH010000093.1:0-9542 GCA_041748435.1 Pirellulales bacterium | reverse complement strand
CGATCTGCCATTGCGAGCGGCCATGGGCGCGCCCGAAGGTGGCCAGGCCGTCGTAACCGTTGGCCGCGCCTCCGGCCCCCAGCACGAACTTGCCGGCGAAGACGTAATCGGTGGCGAAGCCCAACGTGTGGGCCACATCGCGATTGTTGACATCGGCATTGTCGGGATCGAAGCGGAAGTTGCCGTTGAGATCGACATACACGCTGCCGCCGGCAAACGTGCCCAACTCGGGCCGGCTATCGATACTGAACCGCGTGATGAAGTTGCCACCGGGCTGGCCGTCGCCCGTCATGAAAGTGCCTTCTCCATCCAGCGGGTTGCCAACATCGTCGACAATTGCATCGCTCACGGTAAGCGTGAAGCGATCGTCGGGCAGTGGCTCAAAGAAAGTGAGCGTAATCGTGCCGGTGGCCGGCTGGCCGACTACCAAGGCATCGGGCGTGAACGTGACGCTCTGAATCGGGATCACCCCAACACTATCGCCCACCAGGCGAAAATGGCCAGGGTTGAGCACCACGAGGGGATTCACGGCCGGGTTTGGAAACGCGGCCGTGCGGTTGGGCAGATCGCGCACGGTGAGCGTGATCGACGACGTATTAGGCGAAGGCGCCAGCGGCTTGGTCACGCCAGGATTGGGAACCATGCCCGTGATCTGTGGCCCGCGCGTATCGAGGAAGATATCCAGGAAGCCCACAGGCGCCACAGTCTCGTTGCCCGCCAGGTCCTCGGCGGTGACGAAGATGCGGCGCACGCCATCAATACCCAGGGCGCCAAAGCTGTTCAGGTTGAGGAAACTCTCGACGCGCCAGAACGCCAGGAGCTGCTCCGTGCCATCGAAGGGCTGCGTCACGGTTTCGGCAATCTGCGGATCGGCGAGGTCGAGCGTGCCGTTGCCGTTGATGTCGACAAACAGCCGCACGATGGAGTTAGCTTCGGCCACGCCAAAGAACTCCGGTCGCGTGTCATTGGTCTTGTTGTCGGCGAAGGTCGAGGGCTGCTCCACCACTCCCGCCGTGTCCACGAGTCCGCTGGCGCCGGTCACTGGGTCGCCGAAGGCCACTACGGGGGCCGTGGAATCGACGATGATCTCAAACAGCAAGCTGCGCGGACCAAAGCCCGTCTGCTGCGGCGTGGCCGGATCGATCATCTGCACGCGGGCCGAAAGGAAATGGCCGCCGTCCGTCAGCGGCGTGGTGAACGTGAACGTGTAGACGCCCGGCTGGCCCGCCACGGCGGTGGCAAAACCGACCGGATCCTGCGGAGGCGTTGCGCCCGGCGTTCCGGCGCCTTCGTCAAACAGGGCGATGGCGTAACCTGCGAGAACGGGCTGGAGCGGCCCGGCTTGGAAGGGGATGGGAATAATCTCGTCCGGCGGCGTATCGGTGGCGGGATTCCCCGGCAAATCCTGCAAGTAAAACGCATCATCCAGCCGCAGGAAGAGCGTAGGAGTGGTGTCAAACGTGACATTGTCGAACTGCGACCGCCCCGAGTCGCTATTGGCGCCCGAGATCGGCGGGAAATCGACCAATTCCAGCCCATACGGCACGAGCGCGGGCAAGTTGATAATGGTGAGCGTGTAGTTGTTGATGGCCAGCGAGTTGACGCCCGCGCCAAATACGCGAAGGTAGTACGTCTGTCCCTGCACAACGGGAATCCGAATGCGCTCGTCTTCCAGGAAGGCGTCGCCATCGACATTCAACTCGGGATTGAGCCCGCCGTTATCATTGCCGCCGAAGGCCGGACCGGCGCCGGCGATGAGCGTGCCATCGATATCGTAGACCTCGATGTCCAGGTTTCCGTTGGCGGGCAATCCCGGCCGGCCGCTATCGAGCGTGGGAATCTCCTCGAAGAAGGCCTGCAGATCGAGCGTGCCGCTTACTTCGGCCTCGAGGCGATACCAATCCTGATCGGCGGGAAAGCCGAACACCGGCTCGAAGCCGGGATCGATCGTCGGATCGACGTTGATCGTTTCATTGGCGCCCAGGTGCGTGGCCGTGAACCGCTCGTCGTTCGATTCGTTGGGATCGTGCTTGAAGACCACCAGCCGGCTGCCCACGGGACGAATGAACTGCACGACCTCGACGCCTTCGTACACGAAATCGAACGGCTCGGTGTTGCCCGGACCGATGGTGGCGGTGCCGGTGTCGTCATTCTGCGTTTTACGCTGGAGCGTGAGATCGGCCGTGCCGGCATCGACGATGCCCAATCGATCCTGATCGCCATCCGGCCCGCCGAGGACCGTGATGCGCAGGCTCTGCCCGGGATTGCTGAACAGCGTGTCGACAATCGTGGCGCGAATCAGGTCGGCGCCTTGGCCCGCCTCCACGCGAACGCCTTCCACGGTGCCGGCCGCGAGCGTATCGGTCTGGGTGTCTGCGTTGACGGTATGAACGAGCGTGGTGGAGGCCGTCTGGTTCACATCGATCGTGTCGTTGCCCGGCGTGCCGCGAATTAGAATGGTGTCAAAGCCCGGGCCGCCATCGAAGGTATCGGCGCCATCGCCGCCGAGCATGGTGTCGCTGCCCTGGTTGCCAAAGATGGAATCGACTCCGGCACCCCCTTCGAGGAAATCGTCTCCGATGCCGCCGATGAGAATGGCATCGGCCGAGAGTTCATCATCGCCAGCGCCGCCGGCCAGCGTGATGCCAATCACGCCTTCGACGTTAAGCGCGCCGCCCCCGGAGGGATTCACCGACTTGATGACATCACGCCCCTCGTTGCCGCGCACGGTGAGCCGATCGGCATCGGCCAGTGCGGAGTTGAGAATCCGAACATCGAAAGGCAAGCCGGACACGCGCACGACATTGCCCGCGCCCTCCAAGCTTACCAGCAGAGTGTCGTCCAGCGCCCGGCCATCGACATACACCTGGTTCGCCGCGCCGGCCGGACCGAGATCGAGATTAACGACCCGCACCTCCGTGGTGTTCAGCGGGCTGAGCGTCGCGAGGGGATCGGTGTAAGGCGAGGTGGGCGCGGGATCGTCCCCCAAGTCGCCATCGGCGGCCCGTCCGACCACGAAGCGATCGGCGCCGCCTTGTCCGTTGACATGGATCTGGTCAATGCCGGCCATATCAATCGTGATCGGTCCGACGCTGCGAACCAGCCTCGCCCGCGCGGGATCGATCAGGCTGGCGAAGATGTTGAACGTCTCCGCCACGGCTGCGCCGCCAAAGAACACCAGCACGTCTGCTTCCCCGCTGCCTCCTTCGATCGTGTCGTTGCCATCGCCCGGCTCCCACACGAACGTGTCCGATCCGCTGCCGCCGAAGAAGAAGTCGTTCCCGGCATCGTCCGCCACTCCGTTGGGTATCAGCGCCAGCGCCGGGGTTAGCGCCAGGTTGCCGATCACATCGTCGCCGTCTTCGCCATAGATCGTGTCAACGCCCGCCAGGCCGACGACCACATCGTTGCCCGAACCGGCAAAGATGAGGTCGGGGTTGGGGCTGCCCATGATGACGTCGTCGCCGTTGCCGCCGAAAATGGTCGGATCGGCCGGATCGATCACCACGCCCGAGAGATCGGCGAAATCGTTGCCGTCCCCCAGGTCGATGATCTTGGCGAGGCCGGGCGACTGCAGATCGAGATCAACGGAGTCATTCCCGCCAAACGCGAACAGGCTCAGCTCGTCGATGCCTGCCCCCAACGTAACCGTTGTGCCTTCCAACAGCACGGAGTTCGCGTTGGAGGTGATGAGGTTCACGCCCTCGTTGGCCTGGTAAACAAGCCGATCGAGCGGGCCGCCTCCCGAGTTCGCCGTGAGCGAAGTGAAGCCGCGGAAATGGAACAACGGGCTAAGCGTGGACTCGAATCTTCCAAAACCCGGTCCACCGACGCCCACGCCCACGGGCGCCACCGTGGTAGTGTCGTTCGCGGTCGTGCCGCTAATCGTAATGGCATCCGTCGACTCTCCGTCGTATTCGAGCAGCTCAATTCCGGAGAAAGTGATCAGCGTGTCCAAAGCCCCGTCATCGACCAACAGCGTGCCCGACTCGGGGCCCGTGGGAGAGAACTGCAGGATGTCGACGCCCGGAGTTTCGAACACCAGACGATCGCCTTCGTTGGGATCGCCGATCGAGGGCGTGCCGCCGATCACGGTGACATTCACATTCCACGGAGCGTCGTTCGGCGCCGGGGCACGAATCACGATATCATCGTCACCTCCCATGCCGTTAATCAGCAGGTTGGGCTGGTTGATAAACGTTTGAGGAGCTCCGCCATTGACGGACACCGTGAAGTCTTGCATTCCATCAGCGAGCGCATTCGTCGAGGCATCAATCGCGATCACCGTGATGTCGTCATCGCCATTAGTGCCGATGATGCTCACCTCGGTCAGGATTTCCAGACTCCAGCCTCCGTTGAATACGCCGATGTCGAGGGCCGCGTCATCGAACACATACAACTCCCAAGCGCCGTTGGGGTTAGTGCCATTGAACACGGAGGCGAAGGTCGCAGTTCCCGTCGGGGCCGGCGAGTTGTACGGCCCCGCCGGCGCCCCGGGGAACGCATCAACGCCCACCAGGTCATAGTCCGTGGGGCGAAACGTGCCGGAGGTCAAGGGCGCAGGAAACATCGGAAGCAGCAACGCCGCCGCGTCGTCCAACACGAGCGTCACGCCCGTAATATCGTCGCCGGACCCGGTGTCGGACACGATAATCAGCGTGGCGCCGGTGGGACCCACCAGCAACAGGTCGAGATCGGCCGTATTCGTGTGATCGAGACCCGAGAGCGTGACATTGACGTCCACCACCGTGCCGATCAGGCCGGCTACATTTATCGTCGAGGGGTAAAGATCCGCGGGTCCGGGCCCCGTTCCCGCGGCAGGTGTGTTGATGGGTGTATTGTTGGTAAACACCGCCAGTAGCCGACGATCTTCCAACGCCTCTACCTGTAGTGCGTAGCGTCGCGGCCGGTCTGGTCGAACGGAACGCTTGCTCGTGGTCTTCTTCGCGTGGGAACGCCAATTTTGAAACAACATACGAGTCTGCTCCTGACCTGACGCCCAGAAGGCCCCTGTGCCCCGGGCAGAATGCGCAAATCCCACCCTGCAAGGCTCGCGTCCACGCGAAACTGCGGGCGAAATCACGCACAGCTAGGATAGGCAGACTAAATGCGTTACGCAAGCTGCGTAATTCGTAACGATTTCTCTTGACATTACCAGTGGGCCAGCCAAGTCAACGCCCCCATCTTTCAACCTAGATGACCCTCCATTCCGGCGCGCGCCTCAAGCAGCAGCGGCTTTGGTGGTTTGGAGCATTTCCAGGCGGCGCTGCTGCTGGCCGAGGAAGGCTTGGGCGGTTTCGCTTTGGAACAACTCGCGGGTTTCGAGCTCGTCCTCGGCCACGGGCTCCAGGGCCAAGTCCATGTAGGAGTGCCGATTCGGATCGCGGCGAATCTTCTTGTAGATGCGCCGCAGCCGCACGTAGAGCCACAGCCATTGCGCCTGTTTCCAAACCGTCTCTGCGATGAACTTGGGATAGAAAGACCAGACCGACTCCAGCGGCAAGCCGGGGCGGCGGTCGCGGCGGTATTTCAAGCGAAGGAAGCCGCCTTCCAGTGGATGAATGCCCTCGATATCAATGCACCCCTTGAACCAGGTGATGAAGAACAGCGTCTTGCCGCCGCTGACCTTCGTCTTCACGGCCCGCCGCAGCACGGTCTCGATGTGCTCCAGCGAATAGTACTGCTTCCAGGCTTGCAGGTACGTCTGCTCCCATTCGGCCCGCGACATCCGCGGATGGTCGGTCGTGACGTGGTGGAGATCGTACTTGTTCATGTCGGCGTCCATCGGCACGCCAGCTTCGTGCAGCTTCTTGTGGTCTTCCGATCCCGGCAGCGGCGTGAGATAGAAGAACTCCAGCAGATCGACTGGCAGCTCGCGCTGAATAATGCTGATGTCCCGCAGGATCGACTCCGGCGTATCGCCCGGAAAGCCGGTGATGTAGCCGCAGTACGTAACCACGCGCACCGCCTTCCAGGCCAGCAGCATCTTGCGATACTCGGTGATGCGGTTCTGGCTTTTCTTGGCCCCGGCCAGGTTGTCCGGGTTGATGTTCTCCAGACCAATGAACACACGCTTCACGCCGGCGCGGGCGGCTTTCTCCACAAAGTTGGGGAGCTTGTGGCACAGTGTATCTACCTGAATGATCAGGCTGATCTCGATCCGCTCCACTTCCCGCAGATAAATCAGCCGATCCAGAATGACCTCCCAATCGCGATTGCGGGCAAAGTTGTCGTCGGTGATGAAGAAGCGGTGCAAGCCTTGCGCGACGTTCGCGCGCACAATCTGCTCGATGTCTTCCGGCGTGCGGCGGCGGCTCTTGCGACCCTGCACATTAATGATCGTGCAGAACGAGCATTGATAGGGACACCCGCGGCCGGCATCGAAGCTGGTGTTGGAACCCGCGGTCCGATGCACGCGCTCCCGCGGCAACAGCGGCGGCGCCACTCCGCTCAGGGCCGGCAGATCGTTCATGAAGTTGTACAGCGGCGCGAGCTGCCCCCGCTGGGCGTCTTGCAACACGCCTGCCAGGCGGCCTTCCGCTTCGCCGGCGAACAGGCTGATGCCCATCTCCTGGGCGCGGCGGACATCGGGATCGCGCTCGGCCAGCATGGCGATCGTGCCCGAGACGTGGAACCCGCCAATGGCCACGGAAATTCCGCGTTCGCGCAGCGGCTTGGCCAGATCCAGCGCGTGGGGAAACTGATTCGACTGCACGCCCACCAGCATCACCATGCCGGCATCGGCCGCCTCGATCAGCGCTGCCAGACGCTCGGGCCGGATACGCGTGTTGGTCTCGTCGATGGGGTGGATGTCCAGCTCCCAATCTTCGCCCAGAACCTGATTCTGGGCGCACTCCTGGGCCAGGCCAAACAGCACGGCCAGCGAGTTGGCGGGAATCGCCGAGCGAAACCACTGGATCACATAGCCATCGTCGTCGTAATGCGAAAGCTTGGCCAGCACCAGGCAAAACCGCCGCGTCCGCGTCGTACGGGCATCCATCACACCGCCACCTTCCTTGGTGATTCGAGACTACTCCAAACGAAACCGCCTTGTAGAGGATTTCGCTGGCTGATTCAAGCGAGCATGGATGCTATGCCCTTGCATCAGTTGATAGAGAAAAATGCCCGCGGCGATCGAGACGTTCAGCGAATCGGTGCCGGGCTGCATGGGGAGCATCAGGCGATGCTGGCAGGCGGCAATGCATTCATTGCCGAGGCCATGTCCTTCGTTGCCCAACAGCAGAGCCAGGCGCGCGGGAGGTTGGAAGTTTGCCAGCGGCTGAGCATCCGCGGCCAGCACGGTGGCGGCCAGATCGATCGCGAACTCGTGGCGCAAACGACGCAGATCGGCCAGCAAATCGGGACACTGGCGCAGCGGCACACGCCACACGGCGCCCATCGAGGTGCGGAGCACGCGGCGCGAGTAGGGATCGGCACAATCGCGGCCCAACAGCACGGCATCGACACCCAACGCGGCGCTGGTGCGAACAATCGTCCCCAGATTCTCCGGATCCTGCACGTCGGGCAGCACCACCAGGCGCAGCCGGCGATCGACGGGCTTGGCCATCTGCTCCAAGGCCGGGTTCTCCGGCCGGCGGCCGCAGGCCAGCACGCCGCGATGGAAGTTGAAGCCCACGATCTCCGGCACCAGGCGATTCTCCACGACTAACACCTCCAGATCTTCCCGCAACTGCGGACGCAGGCGTTCCAGATGTGTGCGATCGACCAGCACCGATTCCACGCTGCAGGCGCTGTCCAAGAGCCGCAGCGTAAGTTTTTCCCCCTCGGCCACAAACGTCTCGAACCATCGCGTTCGATTCGTGTCCTTGAGGTGCCGATACGGCATCAACCGCGGGTCGTCGAGACTCTCAATCTTATGCTCGGGCATTCCCACCTCTTTTCCTTCGCGGCCGCAAGCGGGGCGTTGAACGATCACCACCACCGCCGCCGCGCCCCTTGGCGTCGCACCCCTGCCGTATATATTGTCCCTATGACTACACGCATTGCCATCCTGGGCGCGACCGGCTATTCGGCGCTGGAGTTGATTAAGCTGCTGTTGCGGCATCCGCAGGTTCAGATCGCCTGCGCGACCAGCCGCCAGGAAGGAAGTCCTCCCATTGCCACGGTGCATCCCTCTCTCTCCGGCCGGCTGAATTTACGATGTGAGGATTTGCCGCCGGATGCCGTCGCGGCGCGGGCCGAATGTGTCTTCAGTTGCTTGCCGCACGGCGTCACTACTTCGATGGTGCCGCAGTTGCTGGCCGCTGGCGCAAAAGTGATCGACTTCTCCGCCGATTATCGTCTCAAAGACCCGGCCGTCTATGCCCAGTGGTATGGCGAGCAACATGGCGATCCCGCCGGCCTGCCCGCCGCGGTGTATGGCCTGCCGGAGTTGTTCCGCCCGCAGATTGTGCCGGCGCGGCTGATCGCCAACCCCGGCTGTTATCCTACTTCCGCCATTCTGGCACTGGCGCCGCTCGTGAAGGCGGGCCTGATCGAGCCATCCGATATTATCATCGATTCCAAGAGCGGCATCTCTGGGGCAGGTCGCACGCCCAAGCTCAACACGCTGTTTCCCGAGTGCAACGAAAGCGTCTCGGCTTACAACGTCGGCAAGCATCGGCACACGCCGGAGATCGAGCAGGTGATTTCAACCGCTGGCGGCAAGCCGGTGCAAGTGATCTTCACTCCGCACCTTATTCCGATGGACCGCGGCATCCTCACCACCACGTATTCGCGTCCTTCGGGCAGTGTGACGGAAACGCAGGTGATGGAGTGCCTCCGCAGCTTCTATGCGAAGGAGCCGTTCGTGCGCGTGGTCGATCACCTTCCCGGCACGAAGGACTCCAGCGGCACGAATTATTGCGATGTCACCGCGCGTGTAGTTCGCGGCCGCGTGGTCACGATCAGTTGCCTGGACAATCTGATCAAAGGCGCTGCCGGCGCCGCGGTCCAGAACTTCAACCTGTTGCTCGGATATCCCGAGACAATGGCGTTGGTGTGAAATTCGATTTTTCGGCACGAAGGAGATCATTACATCGTGACTAAGCTCCCCCTTGGCTTTCGCGCGGCGGGTGTTCACTGCGGCATCAAGCGCAACCCCAACAAGCCCGATGTGGCCTTGGTGGTGTCCGATCGCCCCTGCGCGGCGGCGGGCGTGTATACGCAGAATCTGGTGTATGCCGCGCCGGTGAAACTCAATCGCTCGCGCACGCCGGGCGATTCGATTCGCCTGGTGGCCATTAACTCCGGCAACGCCAACGCCTGCACGGGAGAGCGCGGCGATCGGGATGCCCTGGAGATGGCGCGTCTGGCCGGCGCCGCGACCGACGTACCGCCGGAAGATGCGCTGGTGCTCTCGACCGGCATCATCGGGGAGTTCCTGCCGCTGGAGAAGATTGGCGCGGGCATTCAGGCCGCGGCGGCGCAACTCTCCGATTCGGAAGACGCCCTCGTCCTGGCGGCGCGCGGCATGCTCACCACCGATACGCGGCACAAAGTCGCCGGACGGGCGCTAACCATTGGCGGCCGCGCGGTGCAGA
>JBGTDH010000092.1:0-7303 GCA_041748435.1 Pirellulales bacterium | reverse complement strand
GGCGCGAGGCCAGATCTGCCGCGCATTGAGCATTGATGCCATGCGCCGCACGGCGCCATTGACCGGGGGCGCGGGAAGCGCGGCACACGGACCCTCGTGCCAATGAATCTGCAAACCTGCGCCACGCTGCTGGCAAAGCTGTGTGATCACGCCCGCGTAGTCCGCATCCCGATCGTGGGCCACATGCAATTGAACGCGGTCGATTGAGCGGCCCTCGGGCGTATCCAGAAAGAACGCGATTGGCCGCAGCAGCTTAACGAAGTAATACCGCAGCGCGAGCGCGTTGATCCAGGCCAACGGCACGTTTTGGCCCACACGCTCAGCCAGCTCCGCCGCTAGAGCATCGATCCCGCCATGCCGCGCGTCGATCGCCGCATCGAGCGAAAGGCGTCCTTCGCGAGCAGGCCAGTCGCCTTCCAGCAGCAATGCGGGTCCCGGGCCGACATCGGCAGCGGACGCGATCAACGAATGCCGAGCGAAGATAATCATGAAGTCTCACAAATCGATTACATCGCTGCTGCCAGGGAGGGGCGATATTCGACGAACTGCAGCAATTCTTCGAACCGCTTGAGATACAGGTCGGCCGCGACTTCGCAGTCGTAGTTGAAGGCGATGCTGGCCATACCCACCGCCGCCGCGCCGGCCAGCTCCTCGGCATCGTGACCGACGAAGGCCACCTGATGCGCGGGTAACTGCAACGCTTCGAGCGCCGTGCGATAGCCGAGCGCGGCGGGCTTGGTCACGCCCAGGTCCAGGGAACTGAGCACGGCATCGAACGCGTGATCGATGCCCAACCGGGCCAGCCGCTCGCGCAGCTCCTTGGCGGAGCTTTCGGAATCGCTCAAGACCGCGAGCGAAAAGCCGGCCGTTTGAAGCTGGAACAGCGTTTCGCGCACGCCGGGCAAGGGGCGCAGCGTTGCCAACAGTTCGCGTCGTCGCGCCAGGCTGGCCGCTTCGACTTCCTCGATCTGGCCGCGGGACAAGCCTTGGGTTTGAAGATACGCCACAAATGCCTCGTGATAATCTCGCTGGCCGCGATGCACGGCGGGTAGATAATCGCGATCCCACACGCGATAAAAACTGCGATAGGGGGCGTGAATGTCCATCCGCGCCAACAGCTTCAACAGCCAGCGCCGCCAGAGTGTGGCGTCGTACAAGACATCGCCCATGTCGAACACCAGTCCGCGCACCTGCAACGGGCGGGGTCCGGCAACACACGCGTGCGCCCGGTGTTCCGGGACGCTCTCCTCAATGCTGCTCATCGCTGGAATCCTTTCCACGCTACAAGCTCAGGGTGCTCGCAAATGACGGCCGTCATTCCGCCAAAGCGAATCTACGGCGTCCGGTGCAATGTCTCGCGCTGGTTGAGCGCGGCCATTCTTCGACGCAATGCCGGCTGTTGCTCCAGCAACCCGGCAATGCGTTGCCAATCCAGAGCCTCCGGCCCCAGGGCCTCGAAAATCGTTTGCGCATGCTCCCAGTCTTCTTCCGATTCGACGGCAAGCCGCACATCGTCGCGATCCAGCCCCGGCGGCGCCGGAATCAACCGCATCGAGAATATCTCGGGATGCGACAACAGATACCGCGTAGGCTGCTGCCGATCTTCGGGCGATTTGGCCTCCGCGGCCGCCTGCACCAGCGCCTCGGCGCGGCACCACTCGGCGAACATGCCCACGCAGGAATGCAAGGCCGGGAGACCATCGCGGCGACAGTAGCC
This sequence comes from Pirellulales bacterium, assembly GCA_041748435.1. Taxonomy (GTDB): domain Bacteria; phylum Planctomycetota; class Planctomycetia; order Pirellulales; family JBGTDH01; genus JBGTDH01. Next base: position 5,586 of record JBGTDH010000092.1, on the reverse strand, counting down.
GATGTAGTCGCACTCGGGATGCTCGTCGGCCGTGTTCACCAGGCGATCGATCAGCACGGGATCGACAAACGGCGAATCGGCGCCCATTCGCACGATCGACTTGGTGGGATATGCCCTTAGCGCGGCTTGATAGCGGGCCAGCGTATCGGGGCCCGCAGCGGCGAACAGGTCAACATCCGTCGGCACCAGCTCGGAGACGAACTGCTCCTGCGGACCCGGGGCCACCAACACGATTACGCGGTCCAGCCGCTGGCAATCGGTCATGCGGCGCACCACCCATTCCAAGAGCGGCTTGCCTCCCAGCCGTCGTGCCACTTTGCCGCTCGTCGGGTTCAGACCCGAGTGCGCTTCCACAATGCCCAGGGTGTTTAACATCCGTGCCTCCCAGCGCCAAAGGCTGCAAGTTCTCAATCCGGGGAACGCAGCATGCGCGAAGTTTAACACTGGCAGAGAAAGACCGTCAAGACAAGCAGCGCAAGCAGGGCTGTTTGCAAGAGCGGCGGCTTGTACGATAGTGGGACATATTCCACTGACTTCCGACGAATTATGAAGCTAACTTTTGATGCCCTCGCGGCCGTTGAGCACTTGCGAAAGGCTGATGAGCGGATGGCGCGGGTCATCGATGCAGCGGGGCCGTTCACCCTGCGACCGGAGAAGCTGCAAAGCCCTTTCGATGCGTTGATGCGGGCGATCGTGTATCAACAGCTCTCCGGCAAGGCGGCCGCCACCATCCTGCGACGTGCGCAGGCCCTGTTTCCCGAGGAGTGCGCCACTCCCGAGTTGCTGATGGCCATTGACGACAATTTGTTGCGATCGGCCGGGTTGTCCCGCAACAAAGCGGCCGCACTGAAGGACCTGGCGGCCAAGACGCTGGACGGCACGGTGCCGGAGCTAGCGCGCTTGAAGAAGATGAGCGATGAGGAAATTGTGTCGCACCTCATCGCAGTGCGCGGCATCGGGCGGTGGACGGTCGAGATGCTGTTGATCTTCCGCCTGGGCCGGCCGGATGTGCTGCCGGTGAGCGACCTGGGCGTGCGGAAGGGCTTTCAACTTACGTATCGCAACCGCACCCTGCCGGACGCCGCCAAGATTGCCCGCCACGCCGAGCGCTGGCGGCCCTATCGCAGCGTGGCCAGTTGGTATTTATGGCGCGCCGTCGATCTGGAGAGAGAACGCCTCGGCTGACGTAGGTTGCTGAGGAAGGTCGATCCGCACCCCTGCATCTATAGATAGCGCGACAATTGGCGCACCGCGCGCCCAAGGGTCAGCCTTGGGGACGAGGCTTGCTAGCCGGCGTTTTCCAGGCACGAATCGATACGTAGCGTTAATGCAGATAGCTTCGTTGCAACAACGGCGACTCCCAGGCCCGGTCCTTGTAGTCCCGACGCCCAGCCGCCGTAACGGAATGTGATGTCGGGGGTCGTGGGCTGGGTGGCCAGCACGTGGCGGTCGTAGGATCCTTCCAGCCAGCGGATGTTGCTGAGTGAGGCGGCCCAGTGGCGGCCGGCGGAGCTTAGAAGGCCCGATTCGCCAGGGTGGCACCCGAGTTGATAACCCAGCCCATGCTGGTGTGCCAGCGCGGCCATCCGCAGGCTGTTCAAGAAGCCGCCGCATTTGGAGAGGCGGATGTTGAACACATCGCACGTGCCGTCGGTGATGGCTTGTTGCGCATCAAGCAAACTTGTGAGCGATTCGTCCAGCATGATCGGAATCGGGAGGCGACGCCGAAAGTCGGCCAACGAGTCAATTTCTGCGTGCGGCACCGGCTGTTCCAGGCAGCAGATATCGAAGGGCACGAGCGGCTCGACTTTGGCCAGCAATTCCTCGGCGTGCCAGGCTTCGTTGGCGTCCAGACGCAGCTCCGTGCGGCGTCCCAGCCAACGCCGAATGCGTGCCACGCGCGCAGTTTCGTCGATCCCCGGCAAGCCGACTTTCAGTTTGCAATGCGCGAAGCCATACGCCCGCATCTTGAGTGCGCTGATGACTTCCTTACGCGGCGTCTCGGCCGTGATTACGCCGGAGTAGCGCACGCGGTCGTGACTCGCTCGCACGGCTTCCGCCGGACCGAAGTGCTGCGTGACGCGGCTGACGGGCTCTCCGAACAATCGGCCGAAAGCGTCCAGAATGCTCAGCTCGAGGGCCGCCCGCAAGGCGTTGCCGTAACAACCGCGCGGGTCGTCGCGTAGGACCACCAGTTGCAGCCGTTCGCAGAGAGCAATCACGTCGAGCCAGCTCGAGCAGTCGGCCGCTACCTGCTCGCCCAAAGGCGTTGCGGTCAGTTGCTCGAATGCCCCCTCGATCGTTTCGCCGGTCACGTACTCGCGCGGCACGCCCTCGCCCCAGCCCTCCGTGCCATCGGCCAGGCGGCAGCGAATCAACAAATTATCGCTGGAGTCTCGTGTGTGCGAAGCATGCACGATTGGCCGCTTCAGCGGCAATCGCACGTGCAGAGCCGTGAGTTCGACGATTCGCATGACAGGTCAATCAGTCGTCGCACCGACCGGCTGCGGGCGGGTCTTCCCTGTCGCAAAGTCCAGGGCCTCGCGCATGCCGTCGCAAAAATCAACCCTAGGCCGGTAGCCCAACACGCGGCGGGCCTTATCGATCGAGAAGTCGAGGTTCAGCGTCATGAACTTCAGCCGCGCCTTGGTCAGCATCGGAGCGCTTGGCCGCTTGAGCAGCTTGGCCAGCCCTTCGACGACATTCGTCAGCGGGCGCGCGATGGCCAGCGGCACTTTGCCCGGGCGCGGCAGGCTCAGATAGTCGGCGATCGTGCCGATGAATTCCTCGCGCGTCACCAGCCGCTCATCGCGCACGTTGAACGTCTGGCCTGCGGCGCCGTCGGCCTCTAGTGCCAACATCACGGCATCGACCAGGTTGCCCACATAGGTGTTGTTCAGCACTTTCTGGCCATCGCCCAGCAGCTTCATCTTGCCGGCCCGCAAGCGTTCCATCAGCCGGGGCACGACGTGGCGATCGCCGGGACCATAGATAAAGCCGGGCCGCAGGACTACCGCCGGCAGTTGGTAGCGATCGATGTGCTGTTTGAGCAGCACTTCCGCCTCCGCCTTGGTGCGCGTGTAGCCATCCAGCCCTTCGATATCCGGCAAAATGGTCTCGTCCGATCCGAAGTGATCGCGGGCGGGATACACGCCCAGCGAGCTGATCTGAATCCACCGCCGCAGCTTGCCTTCGCGCTCCACGGCATTCAGCAACTGCTCCAGCGCGAACACGTTGATGGCCCGGTAGTCGTCGGCGTGTCCCCAATCGCCCACCTTGGCGGCCGTGTGGACCACATACTGCGCATCGACCACCGCGGAGGGAAAACTGTTCGGATGAGACAGGTCGCCCTCGATCTGTTCGATCTCCAGCCCCTGGAGCAAACTCCGATCCGCCTCCTTACGGACGAGCGCCCGAACGGCATATCCCGCTTCCAACGCCCGGCGACAGACATGGCTTCCGACCATGCCCGTGGCGCCGGTGACCAGAACGCGACCCTTCGACATAGCAGCCTCCCCAAGAGATAAAACGTGGCGAGTATAACACACTGGCCGCGCCGCGGGGCATCGAATAAACTGGACGTTCCGGCCCGTGATCCCACCTGAGCAGTTACCCGCATGCGAATTGCCTATCTGGCCTCTGGCGCCGCCGGCATGTACTGCGGCACGTGCCTGCACGACAACACGCTGGCCGCCGCGCTGCTCAAGGCGGGTCAGGATGTGCTGCTCATTCCTACCTACACGCCGCTGCGCACGGATGAAGAAGATGTCAGCCAGCGACGCGTGTTCTTCGGCGGGATCAATGTCTACCTGCAACAGAAGGCCTCGCTGTTTCGCCACACGCCGTGGTGCCTCGATGATCTGCTCGATGCGCCGGGCCTCATCAATTGGGCCACGCGTCACAGTGTGAGCATCGAACCGTCCCAACTTGGCGATCTGACGGTGGCCATGATGGAAGGCGAGAACGGCAACCTGCGTAAGGAACTGGTGAAGCTCGTGCGCTGGTTGGAGCAGGAGGTGAAGCCCGATGTGGTGCATCTCTCCAACATGCTGCTCTTGGCGATGGCCGGCGAGATTGGCCGGCGGCTGCAAGTGCCCATCGTCTGCAGCCTGTCCGGCGAAGACGTCTTTCTGGAGCGCATTCCCGAACCGCATTATTCCCAAGTGCGGCAGTTGATGCGCGAGCGCGCCGGCGACGTAGCCGCCTACACGGCGATGAACCGTTACTATGCCGACTTCATGATCGACTATGTCGGCATTCGCCCCGAGCGCGTGCATGTTATCCGGCATGGCTTGAATCTTGACGGGCATGGCCAGCGGCTGCCGCGGCAGAGCGGGCAGCCGATCACGATCGGTTACTTCGCTCGCATCTGTCCGGACAAGGGCCTGCATCACTTGATCGACGCCTTCAAGCTGCTGTGCGACGATGCCACGCTCCCCCCGTTCCGCTTGCATGCCGCCGGCTATCTGGCGGCAGGAGATAAGCCCTATCTGGCGGAGATCGAGAGCAAGCTGAAGAGCTGGGGACTTACGCATCGCTTCTCGTACCTGGGAGAGCCGGATCGGGAGGGGAAGATCGCCCTGTTGCAGTCATTCGATCTGATGAGCGTTCCCACCGAATATCACGAGAGCAAGGGCCTCTCGATCTTAGAGGCGATGGCCAACGGCGTGCCCGTGGTGCTGCCCGCGCACGGCACGTTTCCCGAGTTGATCGAAGACACCGGCGGCGGCCTGTTGCATACTCCGGGCGATGCGGCCAGTCTGGCGCAAACGCTCAAGCAGTTGATTCTCGATCCCGCGCTGGCCGACGACCTGGGCCGCCGCGGGCGCGAGGCCATTCACGATCGCTACCATGCCGACGCCATGTCCGAGCGCACCTTGCAATTGTATCGCGGTCTTTGTTCTCCCCCTGCGGGCGCGGAGCGTCTGCAACCGCAAGGCGCATCCGGGCAATGGTCATGAGCGATTGGCTCTCCGACTGCTTTGGGACGGCACAACCGTTGATCGGCATGCTGCACGCCCCGCCGCTGCCGGGTTCGCCGCGCTACCGGGGCGATTGGACTGCGGTGCGCGATCATGTGCTGCGAGATGCCGAGGCCCTCGTCACCGGCGGGCTGCACGGCCTGATGTTAGAGAACTACGGCGATGCCCCGTTCTTCCCTGGACGCGTGCCCGCGCATGTCGCCGCCGGTCTCACGGCGCTGGCCGTGGAAGTGAAGCGCCGGTTCCCGGTCCCCTTGGGCATCAACGTCCTGCGCAACGACGGACAAACGGCCTTGGCCGTTGCCCTGGCCGCGGGGGCGCAGTTCATTCGGGTCAATATTCTCTGCGGCGCGCGGCTCACCGATCAGGGCGTCATCAACGGCATCGCGCACGACCTGCTGCGCGACCGCAGCCACCTGCATGCCGAGCACATTCGCATTCTGGCCGATGTACACGTCAAACACTCCGCCCCGCTGGCACCCCGGCCCCTTGTCGAGGAAGTGGAGGACCTGCTCACCCGCGGCGGCGCCGACGGCGTGATTGTCTCCGGCGCTGCCACCGGTCAGCCTGTTGCTTCCGACGAGCTACTGGATGTGCATCGCAC
>JBGTDH010000091.1:0-3829 GCA_041748435.1 Pirellulales bacterium | reverse complement strand
GTTAAACGCTCGCGGGTAATGGTCGCGTCCGCCGCGGCCGTTGACGCGCGGCGTGCGGCCAAACTCGCCCATCCAGATCACCAGGGTCTTGTCCAACATGCCGCGTTGCTTGAGATCGGCGATGAGTTGGGCAAACGGCTGATCGACTTGGCCTGCCAGATCCTTGGTTCGCTGGAAGTTGTTGTCGTGTGTGTCCCAGTTTCCGGCCGAGACTTCCACAAACGTCACGTCTTCTTCGATCAACCGCCGGGCTAGCAGGCAGCCTTGGCCGAATTGGCCGCGGCCATACGCATCCCGCAACGCCGCGGGTTCACCGGAAAGATCGAACGATTTCATCTGAGAGCTTAGGACCATCTTCGAAGCCTTGGCATAGAGCTTCTGATGATCGGCCACTTCCTGGGCGCCGCCGCTGGTGGCATAGCCGTCTTCCAGGCGGGAGAGCAAGCCCAGCCGTCGCGTAAAGCGGTCGGTGCCGGAGGAAATGGTGGTATTCGCCGGCGGCCGATCAGGGCTCTCCACGGCGAACGGATCGAAATCGACTCCCAGAATCCCGCCGCCTCCAGCGTTGGCAAACCGCCCGCCGATGCGCACAAAACTCGGCAGCTCGCAGGTGGGATTCGGCAACTGCTGCGAGACGAGCGCGCCCAACGTGGGATGCTTCACGCTGTTGGTGGGCACGTACCCCGTGTGCAGCAGGAACGTGGCCCGTTGATGATTGCCCTCCTTGGTGGTCATCGAGCGGATCAGGGCGATGTCGTTCATCGCGCCGGCCACTTGCGGATAGTTCTCGGCGATCTCGATCCCGGGCACGGCCGTTTTGATGGTCTTGGTTTCGCCGCCGTTGTCGTGGCCCGGCTTGGGATCGAATGTCTCGAACTGGCTCGGTCCGCCCTGCATCCATAGCAGAATGCAGGCCATGCCGCGCTGTCGCAGATCAGCGGCGTGAACGCTCACCAGATCGGTCCAACTCAACGTGCCGGCGGCAAGACTGGCAGCGGAAAAGCCGCGGAGGAAGTCGCGACGACAGATGTGGTTGCGTTGGATCGTGACGTGGGAGTGATGTAGCAAGGACATGGCGGCCTCAAATTCCAAATTCCAAACCCCAAATCTCAAACAAATTCCAAACTCCAAATCACCAATCTCAAACTCGGAACGCTTACTTGCGATACAGGAACTCGGTGGAGTTCAGCAGTGCCCAGAGGATGTCTTCAAACGCTTCATTGCGGGTAGTGGTGTCCCGCACGTGATCCAGGCAGGTGCGAATCTCGCTCGTCTTGGGCTCGCGGGCCAGGCAGCGGAGGTACAACTCGGCCACGAGCGTTTCGTCGTCCTTGATCTGCGTAAGCAGTTGGCCGAGCGCCGTATTGCTGCGACGGCCATCCAGCGAACCTTGAATCAGCGGGCTGTTCATCAAGAACAAAGCTTGCGGAATCGAGCCGGTTAGATCATCGCGCGGATTGCTGGGATCGTATCCGAAGGTCTGGGCGAACTGTGCCCGCGGTCCACGGGCTGCCATGTAGGCCCCGGCGCCCGGCTGGGGACGCCCGGCAAAAGAGGCGAAATCGGTGACGCCCAGCGCTGCCGTTAATGCATCGTAGAGTTGATCGGCTCGCAGCCGCTGCGGACAGTTGGCGGCAAAGGGCGTCTCTTCTGCATTACGGCGAGAACGGCTGGCCTGCTGATACGCGTCGGTGGAAACGATCGTGGCCAGCAGCCAACGGGCATCGTGCTGATGCCGGCTGAACTCGGAGGCCAAGAACTGCATCGTCTCCGGCGCCGAGCATTGCCGATCGGGACCCAAGTCGTCGATGGGCTCGTAAAAGCCTTCGCCCACGAGTTCGCCCCACAGGCGGTTCACAAAGGCCTTGGCGAACCAGGGATTGCTGGTCGAGGTCATCCAATTGGCCAGCAGCGTGCGACGTTCCACATCGGCCAGACCGGCAGGCGCCTCGCGGCCGGTGACAAAGAACCGCGGCTCCATCTGCGTGCCCTTGGCCGAGGCGTCCTGCAGATCGGACATGTGGTGTTCCAAGCTGCCGCGCCGCTGATTGCCCGGACCGTTTAACCGCGGCTGGAAGTTGACGGACGAGACTTCAAAGCTGCGGGGTGTGGCGTTCAGCTTGGGCCGCACGACAATGCGCGGGAAGAAGGCAGCCAACTCGTGAAACTGCTTCCGCTTCCAGCGATCGGTCGGATGATCGTGACATTGGGCGCATTGAATCTGCACGCCCATGAAGATGCGCGAGACTTCCGCGGCCACTTCTTCCGTCTCGCCCATTTGGGCCATAATTAGCGCGGTGCGGCCGTTCTCGGTGACGTCGCCCGTGGCCGTAAGGAACTCTTTCGCGATTTCGTCCCAGCCGGCGCCGCGGTTGATCTCCTCGGTGAGGAAACTTTCGAGCGCGCCCGCGGCAAGGAGGGCCCGATCCTCGCTGCGGCGGTACATAATCACGTCACGCCAGTAACGGGCCCAGTTCTGGCCATACTCCGGGCGGGCCAGCAATTCCTGCACGATCCGCTCGCGCTTGTCGGAAGCCGGATCGAGCACAAAGGCCGTGACCTGGGCCGCCGTGGGCGATTGGCCGGCGATATCCAGCGACACGCGGCGTAAGAAAGTTTCGTCATCGATGCGCGGCGTCTTCTGGGCCGGCGATGCAGCGGAGCCAACTTCCTGGGGCAGGAGCTGGTTCACTTTGGCCGCGGCCTGCTGCGGTGAGAGTCCGCCAGCCGCCAACGGCGAACAGAGGCTCACCACCCCTACAGTCAGCGCAAAGCGTGCGACTTGCATAGATCGACCCTTCTCGATTGGTTCCGCAACTATTGATCGCGGCAAGAGTTGCTTTAGAGATGCCGCGCTGCACACACGATTGAACCCCGCGCCCCGGTCGGAAGTTTCGCTGTTCGCACCGACGGGGTCAGTCAATCTTAACATATTTCCGGGCAACAAGTTAAGACACGCTCTAACACAAGCTAGGCTTGAATCACACGCGCCCTGGCGAACGGCGGGGCGTCGGCTTTCCGATCTTCGCCATGAACGTGATTGAACTCAACGATCCGTCCCAACTGCCCCCTTACCGGGACCAGTGGGACCGGCTGCTCGGGCAAACCGCCGGAGCGGCGTTCTTTCACACGCGGGAATGGCTGGAGGCCTATTGGCGGCACTTTGGCGCCGCGCAGCAATTGCGAATTCTGCTGATCGGCGATCCGCAGAACCTCACCGGAATCGTCCCCTTGGTCGTGCGCTCCGAACACACGCGCATCGGCCTGGTGCGCGTGCTCACGTATCCGCTGCACGATTGGGGAAGTTTCTATTCGCCCCTCGGTGCGAATCTGGAAGAATGCCTGCGACCGGCGATTGAGCACTTGCATCAGACGCCGCGCGATTGGGATTTGCTCGACCTGCGGTGGATCGACAGCGCCGACCTGGACCGCACCGGCGCCGCCATGCGCGAGGCCGGCTTTCAGGCACAGCAGCAACCCTGGGTCCAGACTTGCCTGATCGACATGAGCCGTTGCGATTGGCACACCTATTGGGCCGGCCGCACCAGCCGTTGGCGCAACAACGTGCGCCGCAGCGAACGCAAGCTGGCGGAGGCGGGCGAAGTGACCTACACGCGCTATCGTGCCGCGCCCGGTGCCAGCGGTCCCATGGATCCGCGCTGGGACTTGTTCGACACCTGCGTCGCGTTGGCCGGACGCAGTTGGCAAGCCACGGCCACTGATGGCACTACGCTATCCCACGATTCGGTGCGTGCGTTCCTGCGAGATGCCCATGCCGCGGCGGCCGCCCGCGGCGCCATCGATATCAACCTGCTGTACGTGAGCGGAC